>DATHUN010000488.1:0-19794 GCA_035462205.1 Anaerolineales bacterium | reverse complement strand
GGGACGATGATCGACGGATGCCGGAACGAACTTCGGACCGCAGAACTTCGACAGAGATGGAACGCGATGAGCTCGCTCCCTTATTCGAGGGCGATGCCGCGGAGAAATTCCGCACTCGCTGGCTGGCGATCCAGAGCAAATTCGTGGATGATCCAAGCGCATCGGTCAAGGATGCAGATGATCTGGTTGCGGATGTGATCCAGAATATTACAAGCAATTTCGCCGATCGGCGCGGCTCCCTTGAACGGCAATGGACCGGCGGAGGCAATACATCCACGGAAGATCTACGCATCGCGCTGAAACAATATCGCTCCTTCTTCGAGAGATTGTTGACCCTGCAATCTTAACAATACACGTGATTAAAGGGAACCAACGCGCTGATTTTGCTTGACAGCCCCAGTCCCCATTGGTAAACTATCAGACGTAATTCATTCTACGAAAGGAGACGCGATTTTCATGTTGAATATAGTATCGGTTCTTGTTTGCGATATCTCTATGGGCGCGTCTCTGCACAGCAGTTAAGCCAGATTTTCTGATTCAACTTCGCAACTGCCACGGGCGTACCCATGTCCGTGGCGTTTTTATTTAATCCCGAACAGCCGCGTCTTGTCGCTTGCATCCTCCTGTAAAGACGCCGCTGTCACCAGCCACGGAAATTTTCTGTGGCTGTTTTTGTTTTTACCCCAATGTCATTCTGAGCGTAGCAAAGAATCTTTAGAAATAAACTCTCAGAGTAACAGGAACGCAAGAAAGGAAACGAGTCTTATGTACGCACAAGTAGCCCAAGTCCTTGCCTTAAATGGAATTCTGGCTGCCCGTGGAATGCAAACCGGGCGTTACTGGAAAAGCTTTATTTTTACACTTACAGGAAACCCTGACAATGAATACAAACGACCCAGACGACATACGTGTGCCCGACAGCGTAGGCGTCGTCTTTCGAAAAACCTTAGGACATTACAACGTCCACACCAACGGGCGGGAACTTGACTGCACAGTCTCGTCCCTCATACATAAAGATCTGATCTATTCCACAGCCGATCCCAGCTCGATGCGTACGCGCGTACAGGAAGTACGCGAGCTCGAGCATGTGGACCCCGTTGCTATCGGCGACCGCGTCCGCTTTGTGGAGGCTGGCGGAAACCGCGGCGTGATCGTCGAAGTGTTGCCGCGCCTCTCCACATTTTCACGTCCTGCCACTACGGCCGGTCGACGCGTCTTCGAGCAGGTGATCGCGGCAAACGCCGAACGAGTGATCCCGATTTTTTCAGTTGCGAGTCCTACGCCTAAATGGGGACTTCTCGACCGCTACCTGGTGGCAGCCGAAGCGGCAGGGTTAACGTCCTTGATCGTCATCACCAAACTGGACCTTGCCTGGAAAAATCCGCAGCTGGACCAAGAACTTGAAACGTACCGTAAGATTGGCTATCCGATTCTGAAGGTCAGTTCGGTCACAGGCGAAGGAATTGAAGAGCTCAAGTCGCTTTTACAAGGACGAATGTCGGTCCTCGTTGGGAAATCTGGTGTTGGGAAAACATCTCTGCTCAATGCTATTCAACCTGGACTTGGACTGCGTGTCAAAGCGGTGAGCAACGGTGAGCTCGGCAAGGGACGTCATACTACAACACATTATGAGATGTTCAAGCTTGATTTCGGTGGAACACTGCTCGATACCCCCGGCATGCGCGAGTTCGGGTTATGGAACATCACTGCCGATGAGCTGGCAGATCTCTTCCCCGAGATGGCAAACTATCTTGGTCAATGCAAGTTTGGATTGAGCTGCCATCACGACCGAGAGCCCGGCTGTGCGATCCGCAAAGCGGTCATGGCTGGGACCGTCAGCCCATATCGTTATCAAAGCTATATGCACCTGCGGGAGGAGCTATGAGACGCAACGCTTCCTCCTTCGGCGATTTTAAGTGCGCACATTGCCATGTCGTTGTTTCGAGCGCCCATCTCCTCTCAGGAGTCAACAACCGCAATCACTGTCCCTATTGCTTGTGGTCATGCCATCTCGATCTGTATGCTGCCGGCGATAGGCTGTCCGCCTGCAAGGGGCAGATGAAACCCATCGGTTTGACGACAAAGAATGGCAGGAATAAGTACCGGCTGGAGAAAAGAGGTGAGCTGATGCTGGTCCACCAGTGCATGGAATGCGGCACTTTGTCCATCAATCGCATCGCCGCCGACGACGATGCCGCTGCCACCCTGGCTGTATTTCAAGCATCTTTTGAGAGTCAACTCCACAACTACTGTGCAAGCGTTGGAATCCAGATGCTCAACAGAAATGATTCAGACGCTTTGCATAGGCAACTATTTGGAGCGTTGGAGGCTCATCGTCAAGTATGGTAAACAAACATCCCGCCGAATAGCGGGATGTTTCTCTTATTCTTTGGTTGCGGTCATCTGCTGGAGCAATGCCCGCAGATTCCGTTCATGCAGCGTTTGCGCCAGCCCTCCCAGGTATACCCGGCTCTTACCGCATTCCTCGATCGTGATGTTATCCAATAGTTCCGCGGCATTCTTGCGCTTCGAAATCGCCTTGACCCCTTTCTTGATGGCGGCTAGATAATTGAGATTTTCCTTGACGGCCGCGTCGATCTCGCCGCGCAGGATGATATCGCCGTGGCCCTGCACGATGTTCTCGAGTCCCATGCGCCCAATGTGACGAATAGAAGCCATAATCTCGTCAATATTTCCATCTACCACATAAGGCAGCGGCATGAAGGAGTCACCGGCAAACAGAATACGATCCTCCTCGACGAGCACGGCAATCCCATCGCTGCTGTGGCCAGTTGCCGGCGAAATGATCAGGTTCTTCTTGCCCACACGTAAGGTAAACTCACCTTTTTCAAAGGTCATGTGCGGCAGGATGACTTTGACCTGTCGCAATGCCGGGTTCTGTCTTTGTGCCGCTTCTAAAGAGGGAATGCCTCTCTCTTCCAATAACACCCGGCAGCGCTCATGGGCGATCACGGTCGCCCCAGGAAAGAAACAATTTCCCCAGGCATGGTCGGCGTGGTAATGGGTATTGATCACATACCGCACCGGGACATTCAATTCATGTTCGATAAACTCACGGATGCTCAACGTTTCGTCAGGCAATGCCAGTGTATCGATCACCACCGCCCACTGCGGCCCAGCCACCACCCCGGCGGTCACTTGGGCGTAAATTTCGCTTTGAAACCAAAATACATTCTCGGAGACTCGTTCGCGATGCATGCAATCAACCCTCAAAATTTTTTCTATTGATAGCACAAAAATACACGAAAATCAAGTTGATTAGACAAATTATGGGTATTTTAGTAAAGATGGTTGATTTTTATTGCTTGCTTTCGCTTTTCTGCCATGATACACTGTACAAGGCATGGGAAAAAATCTGCTTATCGTTAGCGCAGATACGAATTTTGGGCAGGTGTTGCTCTATGGGCTGGAACAGGCAGGTCATGCCGCGTTTATCGTCAAAGGCAAAGGTGAGGCAGTCGTCCGTGCGGATGAGAAGGACTGCACCCTTGCTTTTTTGGATATGGACCTGGGGCCCAAAATCGTTCTCGATATTGCCAGAGGATTACGAGCGCTCCGGCCCGACATGGAGCTGGTTCTGTTCTCTGACCAGGTACCACCGCCCGCGCTGGACGAAATCCGCCCGTGGACGTTGATGCCCAAACCTTATTACCTACCGGACGTATTGAATATGCTGAACAATCATGGCTCTCCCTATGCAAGCTCACAGATGAACAACAGTCGGGAAGTACATACCAGTGTGCCCGGCCTTCCCTGGCTGCAGGATGTCTCCAAAGCTGCCCAACATCTCACCCGACTCACGCTCGAATCGGCGGCGCAAGCAGCCCTGATTACGCGCGGTGACAATCTCTGGGCGTACGCCGGTGGGCTTTCGCAGAATGCCGCCAAGGAACTGGCGATCGCCGTGACCCGTCACTGGGACGGACAAAAAGGTAGCGACCTGCTGCGCTTCGTCCGTTTGGAGGCGACCAAAGCCGAGCACATGCTCTACGCCACACGCCTCGCGGACGATGTCGTTCTCGCTCTGGTATTCGATGCCGAGACTCCGTTCAGCACCATCCGCACGCAGGCTGGTCAACTGGCGCAATCGCTTTCCATCCCGAATGTGGACGAGGAAAAACCGGTTGCACATCAGAGTCCGCTGCCCGCATCGCATGATGCAAAGACCGAGTTGGTGGATGAAGATGAGGAAGATGAACAGGACGCCGCGATCCCGAACATCGCAAACATCCTGTCCGATGTTCCCCCGCCGCAACCAAATGCCGGAAACATTCCCTTTCCGGACGAGGATCTCATCGGCACACGGCCTTCGTCAAGTCGCATCAACCAATACAGCCGGGAAAGCTCCCCTGCTGTCCGTGCAAGTGATTTAATGGTTTCCAACCAAAATGAAGAAACCGTCGAACATGTCGTCGAGGATTTCGATGCGACCATGCCGTCGAAATCCCGTCCGCGCCCTGAGACACCCTTCCGGCGTCCCCTGCCGGGTGAGTTGGACGAGACGCGCCCACATTCGATCACCGAGGTAGCAGGACGCCTGATGCTTGAGCCAATCGCCCCGGGACTCTATAATCTCACTTATGCTTGCTTGCTGGTACCTCGTTTTAGCTCTCATTACTTGACCGGTGATATTTCGGACCGTATCTCAGAATGGCTGCCACAGATCTGCATCGCCTTCGCCTGGCGACTGGAATATCTCGCGGTCCGACCGGAATACGTACAGTGGGTTGTCAATGTACCACCTGCCACCTCGCCCGGTTACCTGATGCGAATTATGCGCCAGCAGACATCGGAAAAAATCTTCACCGAGTTCTCGCGCATGAAGAAGGAGAATCCCTCCGGCGACTTCTGGGCGCCCGGATATCTCATCATGGGTGGAACGCAACCCCACCCGCCACAACTGGTCAAAGATTACATCAAGCAGACCCGCACCCGCCAGGGATATTCGCAACCGCGAAATGGTGCCCCGGCCCATTGATAATAGCCCCAATGAGTATACACAACACGCGGAGTATAATAACTCCGCGTAACTTTTTAATCCCGTATGGAGGGGCGACCCTTAATATCCTGATGCTCAAGAGTTATGCATCGATACCTTCGCAACAGGAAACCAAGGCGAGCAGAGCGGGTCGCTACTCCATCAACAGCAAATAGACCGACTGGAAACTTTACACATGCCCCCCACACTTTACCTGATTGACGGACACGCACTCGCATATCGCATGTACTTTGCATTGACCGCCGGTGGAAGCAGCACGCGCTGGCAAACCTCGCAAGGCGAACCCACCGCGGGGACCTACGGCTTCGCCCGGGAATTGATGCGCATCCTCGAGCAGGAAAAACCCGAATATATTGCCGTCGCGTTCGACACCGGAAAAACCTTCCGCGATCAAATCTTCCCGGAATACAAAGGCACGCGCGCCAAAATGCCCGATGACCTCAGCCCACAAATCGGGCGCATTCGTCAGATGATCGATGCATTCAACATCCCGCGCCTGGAAATGGAAGGCTTCGAAGCGGATGATGTACTCGGCTCGATCGCACGTATCGCCAACGAGCAGGGAATCGGCGTCAAGATCATCACCGGCGACCGCGACCTGCTGCAGCTTGTTAACGACCGGACGACTGTTTATCTGGCAGGAGATGACCAGAACTACGTTCGCGATGAAGATGTTGTCAAGAAGCTCGGCGTCCTCCCCACGCAGGTCGTGGATTACAAAGCGCTCGTCGGCGATAAATCGGATAATATTCCCGGCGTTTCCGGAATCGGCGAAAAAACAGCGATTGCGCTCATTCAAAAATTTGGCACGCTCGATAACATTTATACCCACTTGGATGAAGTGGAGAGTCGCTGGCGAACAAAACTTGAACAAGGCAAGGACAAGGCCTATCTTAGCTATGATCTCGCCAAGATCAAAACGGATATCAATGTCCAACTGGATCTAGAACACGCCAAAGCAGATGACCTGGACCTCGAGTCCATCGAGAAGCTATTTACCGAGCTCGAATTCCGCTCGCTGATCAAGATCCTGGATCGACTCTCCGGCAAAGTTCTCGAGACCCCACCCGCGTCTGCCGCGGGACAGCAGCTCTCCATGTTCGAAGTTGCCGAGCAGCCACAGCCGATCCACGCACCGAATGTGGAGTCGAACATCACCGTTCACATTGTGGATACGACGGAAAAGCTCAATGATCTCGTAAACACGCTCAACGAATCCAAGATTATTTCTTTCGACACGGAAACCACTTCTACCGAAGAAATGCGTGCCAAAATAGTCGGCATTTCGCTGGCGGTGAAGGAAGGCGAGGGATATTACATCCCGGTTGGTCATCGCGAAGGGACAAACCTTCCGCTCAAAAAAGTACTAGCCGCTCTAAAGAAACCAATGACGAATCCTAACATCGGCAAGATCGCTCACAACGCCAAATATGATTACATCGTCCTGGCAAAAGAAGGGCTGTATACATCACCGTTGACGTTCGATACGATGCTGGCTGAATTCATCCGGGATCCTGGCTCCCACAACCTGGGATTGAAAAATCTGGCATTTGCCAGGCTTGGCGAAGAAATGACGCGGATTGAAGACTTAATCGGGCGAGGCAAGAAGCAAGTCACTATGGCAGATGTCGCCATTGAGTCGGCGGCGCCGTATGCAGTGGCGGACGCGGAGACAACACTACGCCTGATGCCGATTTTGCAGGAAGACCTCCGCCGCGTGAATGGCACGAAACTGCTGGAAGAGATCGATCTCCCGCTCACACCTGTCCTTGCCGATATGGAGATGTCCGGCATCTCCCTGGATCTGCCCTTCTTCCAGGAAACCTCCGTCCGCCTCGAAAAGCGTATGAATGAAATCGAGAAGCAGGTTTATGAGGCGGTAGGGAAACCGTTCAATATCAATTCCACCCAACAACTTTCCGACGTCCTTTTTAAACAACTTGGCTTGGAACCGCCCGACCGCGGCAACAAAACCGCCAGCGGACATTACTCGACTTCCGCGGGTGTGCTTGATCTTCTGCGCGGCAAGCATCCCGTCGTGGATATGATCCTGGAGCACCGCGAGCTTTCAAAACTCAAGTCCACCTACGTGGATGCACTACAAGCGGCACTGAATGAAGATACCGGCTGTGTGCATACCTCCTACAGCCAGACCGGGACAGTCACGGGACGCATTTCATCATCAAATCCAAATTTGCAAAATATCCCAATCCGCTCCGAAGAGGGGCGCCGCCTTCGTCATGGATTTGTCGCAGGCAAAGGCAGTGTGCTTTTATCGGTGGATTACTCCCAGATCGAGCTGCGCATCGTCGCCGACATGGCAAAAGATGAAGCGATGCTGGCAGCATTTCGTGCCGGTGAGGATATTCACACCACCACGGCGCGTGCAGTATATGGCGTCCCTGCGGACCAGGTCACCAAAAATATGCGTCGCCGCGCCAAGGGCATCAACTTTGGTCTGATTTATGGGATGTCCGTCTTCGGTCTCACTCGCTACACTGACCTGACCCTCGCGGAAGCTGAAGACTTCACCAAAGCGTATTTCCAGCAATTCCCGGGCATCAAAAAATATCTGGATGGCATTCGCAAACTCGCCGCCCAGCAGGGATATGTTGAAACGTTATTGGGACGCCGTCGTTATTTTCCGGCCTTGCAGGGCAAACAAAATCAGCAGGTCAAGAACCGCGAGGAGCGCGAGGCGATCAACGCCCCGATCCAGGGAACGGCAGCCGATATCATGAAGATCGCCATGTTGAGAATCCCATCTGCCCTCAAAGAAGCCGTCTTGAGCAGCAAGATGCTGCTGCAGGTGCATGATGAAATCGTGCTGGAATGTCCAGAGAAAGAATTAAAAGAGACGGCGCGTATTGTGCAAGAGGCGATGACGAATGCCTATCCGTTGAGCATCCCGCTCCTCACAGAAGCGCGCTACGGGAAAAATTGGGGCGATATGCAGGCAATTCCGTAGGTCACGTTTTAAACGTGACCTACAAATAAAACTTTTGTACCGTCAATTCCAACACTTCACTACGTTATAATACCAACATGCCCGGACGAGAAGACATTTTCCAGAAAGCCATGAACGAGGGACACTCCGCCGCCTGGGATCAGGAGTGGAGTAAGGCAGCGGCGTCATACCGACAGGCGTTGCAGGAGATTCCTGACCAGCCCAAGGCGCTTAACAGTTTAGGGCTGGCTCTTTACCAACAGGGAAACTTTGAAGAGGCGCTGCAAATCTACAAACGCGTAGCGCACATCACACCCACCGACCCGGTACCGATGGAAAAACTGGCTCAGCTTCTCGAACGGACGGGCCATTTAAAAGAAGCGATCGAAGCGGCATTTCGCGCCGCCGATCTTTTCCTCAACCAGCGCGACGTTGAGAAAGCCATCGAGAATTGGGTGCACGTCACAACGCTTGACCCCGAACATGTATTGGCTCACTCGCGACTCGCTCTTGCCCACGACAAACTCAATCATAAGAATCAGGCGGTCACCGAATATATCGCTGTCGCCAGTCTCGTGCAGCGCACCGGCAACATGCAAAAAACGGTCGAGCTGATCAACCGCGCTCAGCAGATCAACCCCGAAAGTGCAGAAGCCCGACAGGCGCAGTCACTTTTGCGCGCCGGACAGCTCCTGCCCAAACCGATTCGACCCAAAGGCGGGACGGGTCCGATTGCGATGGCGCAGGTCAAACAATTGGATGCGCCCAAGCAGCGTACCGATTCCGGGCTGGACCCGATCGCCGAGGCGCGTCAAAAGGCGTTGACGCGCCTGGCAGAGATGCTCTTCGAATATTCCACCGACGACGGTGCCACGGTCCAGGCGCGGCGCGGCCTGCAGGCACTCATGCGCGGCACAGGCCAGCTCTCCTTACAATCCTCTGAGCAGACCAAAGTGGTGCTGCATCTTGGTCAGGCGATCGATGCACAGACGAAGGGCAACGATAATCTCGCCGCCGAGGAGCTCGATCACGCCCTCGAGGCAGGTTTCAATCATCCAGCATTGTTCTTCGACCTCGGCTTGCTCCGTTCGCACGGGGACCGGCTCGAGTCGGCGATTCGTCATTTGCAGCATTCCATCAAGCATCAGGACTTTGGTCTCGCCTCCCGGCTGCTCCTTGGGCAGATCCAACAAAAGCTTGGGCGGCTCGGACCTGCTTCCATTGAATATCTCGAAGCGTTGCGTCTCGCCGATTCGATGGTCGTCCCACCGGAACAAGCAGAAGAGATTAGCCAGATGTATGAGCCATTGATCGAAGCCCAGGCATCCCAGAACGATGAGGTCTCCCTCAAGCGCCTGTGCGACAACATCAATGAAATGCTCATGCGCAAGAATTGGCGTGACCACCTCTATAGGTCACGCGAGCAAATGCCCAAGTCGCAAGATGGGGATATGCCAATGCCTTTGGCAGAGGTCATTCTGCAGGCGCAGTCCAGCCAGGTGCTCGAAGCGATCAACCATGTCCACCAACTGGCACGCAGCGGTCGTCTACGATCGGCGATGGAGGAAGCTTTCCAGGCATTGACCTACGCGCCCACATATCTCCCCCTCCATACCTTGATCGGTGATTTGCTCGTACGTGAGAATCACACCGAGGAAGCAATTGCCAAATTTACGACCGTCGCACAAGCATACAGTGTCCGTGGCGAAGCGGCCCAATCTGCCAAGATGTTGCGGCGTGTTGTCCAGCTTGCTCCGATGGATATGGTCGCCCGGTCCAAATTGATCGACCAACTGGTCGCTCGTGGTCAGGTGGATGAAGCCATTCGGGAATACATTGAGCTTGCTGATATCTACTATCGTCTTGCTGAACTTGATAATGCCCGCAAAACATACACGAACGCCTTGCGCTTCATTCAGCAAGCGAACGCCGACCGCAGCTGGAATGTTCACATCCTGCAGCGTATGGCAGATATCGACATGCAAAAACTGGACTGGAAACAAGCCATTCGCGTCTATGAACAAATCCGCACCCTGCGTCCCGAGGATGAGGGTGTTCGAAAAAATTTGATCGAGCTGATTTTGCGCCTCGGACAGCCGGCACAGGCAAACGCCGAGTTGGAAAATTACATGATGTACCTGGAAACTCACAATGGCAGTGGACAGGGAATCAAATTCATCCAAGAGCTTCTGCAGGAACGCCCCGATGATCTGGTCTTACATCGTGCGCTCGCCCAGCAATATCAACAGACAGGCAAGATCAAGGAAGCGGTCACAGAACTAGATGCGATTGCCGAATCCCTTCTCACCTCCGGACGTAAGGAGGAAGCAATGGTCATTATCAATCAGATCCTCCTCATTAACCCGCCCAATGCGGACCAATACCGGCAACTGCTAATGCAGCTTCAGCAGCAATAATCACGGACCCGCCATCACGGCGGGTTTTTGTTTATTTATGTCATTGCCCCGGCAAAAACAGCCGGGGTTGCGAGGAGGCGCCAGCCTGACGAAGCAATCTCCAGTTATATAATGTAATCTCACTAAGAGGAGATTGCTTCGTCGCTTCGCTCCTCGCAATGACAGTTGTCGGAGTGCTATAATCCCAGCGACTTACTGCTTGTTCCATTAATCACTAAATTGTCCTATGTTTTTGCGGACTTCGAATTCTAAGTTTTCGTACGCGGCAATCCTGGAGAAAAATAAATATATGCCACAAACTCCTGACCGCGCCGTGATGAATTGGCTGTTTACGTTTGCCTTCATCGTGGCGTTTCTTGTCGTCTTTGGCGGCTTTGTCCGCCTCACCCGATCGGGTCTCTCGATCACCGAATGGAATCCCGTCAGTGGATCCGTTCCGCCTCTCAGCCAGCAAGCCTGGGAAGAGGAATTCAGCAAATACCAGCAGACGCCAGAATTCAAACAAGTCAACTTTAATATGACGTTGGAGCAATACAAATATATCTTCTACATCGAATGGATCCATCGTTTCATCGCCCGCCTGGCCGGATTGGTGTATGCCATTCCGGTGTTCTACTTTCTCATCACCAGGAAAATTCCCTTTAGGGAATTTGGTGTTTACTTTGCGATGGGACTGCTCTTCATCGCTCAGGCGTTCGCCGGTTGGATCATGGTTGCTAGCGGCCTCGTGGACCGTCCTTCTGTCAGTCACTTCAACCTGACAATCCACTTGCTGCTTGCCCTTTCATTGCTTGGCTTGAGCCTCTGGACCGCGTTCGGGCATAAATATGGCTTCCCCGATAAAAGTAAAGATGTAAAATGGTCCCTGCCATCCAAGCTGGCTTTGCTCTCCTTTGTATTGCTCATCATCCAAATTTCGTATGGCGGCATGACCGCCGGGTTGAAAGCTGGCCATGTCTCAGATACCTGGCCGCTGATGCTGGGTAGATGGATTCCGCCGAATATGTTCAGCTCATTGATCAATATTTTTGAAGCTCCGCAAACCATTGTCTTTATCCACCGCTGGTTCGCATTCGTGGTATTGATTGCTGTGACCGCTCTTTATTTCGCCGCCCGAAAGCGAAGCCATTCTATTGAAATCAAAAACGGATTAAATTGGCTTCTTGGACTAGTCGTTTTTCAAATCCTGCTTGGAATTTTGGCAGTCGTTCTGCGTGTGCCCCTTGTGATTGCGCTGGCACACCAAGCCGGTGCGCTGTCGCTCTTTATGCTTATGATCTTTTTCATTCAGCGCTTTCCCGCCCTCGACGCACAAAGGACGTAACAGGAAATGTATAAATAGAAGCTCCTTTCACATTCTCTGATTCTTAGCCTGATTTTAGAGGTTTGGTTTGGAAAAAGATCGCTGGAAATACAATTTCATAAATAAAAGCTGGTTTCGAGCCATCGCTTTGACAGGTTTGGCAGTTTACCTGTACGTATTCATGGAATGGTTGTTTTTTGTCACAATACCATCTTTTATGTCATCTATGAATTTCGGGCAAAAAGTGATGGTCTTTTTGCTAGCGAGCTTCGTTTTTCTCAGCCCGGTATTTGTCCTATCGGGGTTAACAATCCTGTTGTCCAAATTCCTCAAGTCACATCGCTGGCTTGTTGCGCTCACTCCCGCATTGATCTTCACGTTCTTAGCCCTGATCTTGTTGGATAACTTTACCTATACTGTTTTCAGGTTTGGCATCGTGAACAGTCAGGGCGTAGGACGTGGAATGTATGCCGCTGGCTGCTTAGTCGCCTTTGGTCTCTTTACAAAGAAGATCTCTGCCAGCTTGCAGCGTCGTGCCGATCAAGGAGGCGTTCTCACTAGCTATTTCGTTCTGTTTCTTTTTGCTGTTTCTAGTATGGCGTTTGTCTCTCGTATCCCGCGCTTTCAGTTTACAAGTTCCAATCATTCTATGGATGCCATATCATCCGAAAGACCAAACATCGTTCTGTTGGGCCTGGATGGAGTCAATGCGACTCATCTGTCCGTGTACGGCTACGAGCGAGATACCACCCCTCACCTCTCAGAGCTAAGCCGGAGCGCCCTCATTGCCGAGAATGCCTTTGCCAATGCCGGGAAAACAGGTGGTTCTCTGACAAGCCTGCTAACCGGAAAACTCGCTACAGAAACGCGTGTGGTTTTTCCACCCGATATTCTTCAGGGCGAAGATGCTTATCAACATTTACCCGGAATCCTCAAACAACTTGGCTATGCCACGGTTCAGATCACCATGCCGTATTACGGGGATGCCCGTGAGAGAAATTTGCAGGAGGGATTTGACATCATCAATTTTCATCCGGTGAACCCGTACCCATTAGCGAATCAGCTCGCCAAAATGGGGGGTGATAGCAGTTTTTATTTTACCGGCCTGATGATCCAGCGCATCAGTGAAAGAATTCAGCATATTTTCTTTATCAAAACGATGGAGAATCCCTATAAAGCTGTTACGGAACCCGCGGACGCGATTCACGACGACCAGCGTTTGAAAGCCATGATCGATTATCTGGATCAGACCAAAGCACCTCTGTTCCTGCATGTCCACATGATGGATACGCATGGCCCAGAATTTTATGTGCCCAACCAGCATTTTTCGGCGGGGCAGACTCAAGATCAGGAATGGATGACAGATTTTTATGATGACAGTATCTTAAATTCCGACCGCTATATTAACAACTTGTTCAGTTATCTTTCAAAATCCGGCAAAATCAATAACACCGTTGTGATCTTTTATTCTGACCATGGCCTTCAATGGAATCCGGTCATTCGTGTGCCGTTAATTTTCTGGTTTCCCAATGGGCAATATGCGGGAAGGATTCGGGAAAATGTCCAGCTCCTGGATGTTGCTCCCACTATTCTGAGCTATCTGAACGTTCCCATACCGACCTGGATGCAGGGCCAGTCTATCCTCGCTGCCGATCGATCTCCTGCTCGAAGGATATTTAGTGCAAATGTTGCGAACGAACTCAAACTAACAGAGGATCGACGAACTTGGATCATGGATGAAAGTAAGATTTCGCCACCTTTTTATCAACTGGGGGAAGTCAATCTAGTTGTCTGCGATCAATGGTTTTCCTTGAATTTGGAAAACCCCGAGCTCTCTTACGGGGAGGTAGAGGGCTCGACAGCATCCTGTCCTCGGAATGCTCTACCTTCTCCCGAACAGGCCAAAGAGATTCTTTTACAACATCTGTTCAAGGAACGCTACGATGTGGCAAATTTTCCGATGGGGATTCCAGTGACTGGTGGACAGTAGCAACCAGCACGAGTATCGCGGATATCATGATCCTTTCCTGCTAGGAAGCAGGCACAATAAAAGCATGACCGAGCATATACGCTCGGTCATGTTTTTGCAGTTGAAAACGCACTTGATATTTGGGGCTAACGAGCGACAGCCAAATAGGCACAAAATGCAGCTGTATCTCCGATCAATTCCTGGTGAATGCCTACTTCAAAGGTAATGCCTTGGCCTCGCTCGATGACAATTCGTCCTACGTCTGCCAAGAGAGGCTGACCCACACTGGGCACAGTGACCATAAACGTCAGCCCCTGGTTCATCAGCTTCTTGAAAGAACCATCCGGATTGTAGTAAATAATCAGGCTGCTGGCTTCATGGCTGGAAAGGCTCGTTCCAGTTGCAGGATTGGTCCATGTGACTGTCAACGCACCCTGATATTGCGGCGAAATATATTCACGGACCAGGATTCCATTTTGATCGAAATAAAGCGTATCTCGAAATGAGCCTGTGACCTGTTCCACGAGTGGGAATAAACAATCAAAACCATTGATAAACGTGTCCTCCACCGAAACAATTGTTGTTATGGGCGTTGAACCATGTATCGAACTAGCTTGAGCACGAGAGGTGCTCATCGCCGGCATAATAGCCAGCAGCACTGCAAGAAAACTGGCAAGAGGAAAAGCAAATTTATCCCTCATAAAAATCTCCTATTGTTGGAATCGCAAGGGTCGGACATATTTATCGAACCCGATTGAATTCGAACAGTTGATTGTCGCCTTCCAACCAGGTCCATTGCTGGATTCGTGCGCCATTGTCTCGACTGAAAGCGGTGACGTCGAGCACTTTGCCATCGTGGGTCGCCATAATCCTATAGTATCCGTTCCATGGCTCAATGAGAAAGCGCTGGTTAGCACCGTTGACAAGTGACCATTGCTGCAAGCCCGCGCCATCTGCAGCCGATACGCCAGCTACATCTAATACCTTCCGGCGGGTATGGCGAGGGAAAATCCAGAACGGACCGGGGCCCGCACTGACCACTTCAAATTGTTGGTTCAAGCCACCATGAAAATCCTGTTGTACAAGAGGCTGACCGTTGTCTTGGCCGCGGAACCAGGAGATATCAATATCTAAAACTTTGCCGCTCCATTTGGAACGGATGAAATAGATCCCCGGTCCATTAAATCCGTCACTCGAAATCGCCCGTGGTATCGCGGCACGTAGATTTGGTTGTTTACCAATGGGCCGCGCTTCAATCTCTAAAGCAGTACCCCGTTGCGGGCTTCCTGTCGCGCTCAAAATATTTGCGAGTTGAACCGGTGTCAAAGGTGGTTGCCCCGTGGCTCGGCGTATTCCTTGCAAGCTTGCCACTGCGCCGGCAATGATCGCCGAAGCACTGGATGTGCCACTGAAATCACTTCTATAAAAGCGGTTGATCGGCCGCGTATGCTCGAAGGGTGTCCCATCACCTCGCCCATAACCAGTGGCGACAACGCCTTCCCCCCAGGCATGAACATCAATGCGTTGCGAGGAATTAGAGACGCTACTTGGAATGTTGTCTCCCTGACCTGACGCTCCTACCAATAAGGCACCGGAGTACCGAATACTGGGTGCGAAGCGCCTGCCATAGGGCGCTGTATCTAGGTTTTGTGCCCCATTCCCAGCCGCTTCCACGACAATGATGCCTCTCGCGGTGGTGCGCCGGATTACATCAAAACACTCCTGATAATATTCCATTGCCACCCATTGCCCTCCAACGGGCCCGTAGGAGTGCTGCTCAATAAGCAGGAGGTCGCCGGGTCGCAGTCCACCAGCGGCGAGATTAATAGAATTTGCCACTACAACATTGTGTCCCCGCGCGGCCAAATCTTCGCCCGAGAATGTCGTTACAAGTGCTGCCCAAAAGACGTCAAATGGGCGGCAGACCGAGCAAAGTCCATATTGAACGTTAGAGGCAAAACCATTGATGCCAAAATTATTTGCTGGCGCTGCAATGATTCCCATCACCGCAGTGCCGTGCTCGGACCCATTACCGTCATAGGGACAGCTTGGACGACCACCCCAGAACATTTGTGAGGCAGGTGGGAAGTCTTCATGGTCGGTCACCCAATCGTACTCAACATCAATCAGCCGCACTCCATCGCCACGACCACCAGGCTGTGTCCACGCATAAAAAGCATCCAAACCCATCGGAGCGGGTCCAAAGTAACCTTGCTGCCCCGAGATATCTGGAGTTGGATCTTGGGCACCATCCGTTGGCACAGCAGCATAAACCTGCTCAACGATACGGAATCCATTGAGCTGGTTCATAAAATCTTGCTGGACAGGCATGTCTTTGAATTCTTTGGCGAATGCAACATAGTATAGGTCGAGATCGGCTAATTCTTCGCCAACCCGTTGTTCCAATTCATCCTTTTCCCGAAAAGGTATGTCCGCTTTGGTGTCGTCCACCAAGTAAAGGAAATCAACAGGTCGGAAAATATAGTTCAACTCAAAGCCATGCGAGTCACGAAACGTATACAAAACTTGTGATACATCTTCGAGTTCCTCAATCACCATATCTGAATCCAGACCAACGCGTGCCAGACGTTGCTGCTCTCCGGAGTTCGATAGAATTGCCTTCGCGTCAACCAGTAGGCCCTTCGAGCCTAGACGTATGTGACTCCCCTCAATGAATTTGATAATAAACAACCCAGCAATAGAGTAGGCGGGATCAATAATGATTTTCTCAGGTTTCTCAGGCACAAAGCGTGGTCGAAGTAATGGACCCTCATCTTCTCGCATGGAGTCCACATTTTTGATTTCATCGCCCATTTTCCTTCTCCTTTCTAAGGAGTAAACCCTTCGAGGTACCGATCGGATGCGAATATTGACTATGAGGCTGGCTGTTCATCATGAACAGCCAGCCTATTATAGAACCATCGCTTACGGCGCGACGTTGGCGCAGATAGCATATGCTTGTACCGACCACAGACGGGGAGTAAGATCACTCTGAAAAAGGGTCACAACCCAGCGATTGTCGTCTAGCGGCGCATTCGCCATAACGACTACATATTGATTGTTTCCCGCTGTTGCAAACCCGCCACTCAAAACGTTTTTACCGGCCGGACAATCTACCAATACATCAATCCGGAATTCATTCTGAGTCCCACTATTGACCTGCACCACTTCCAACCCGCTAATACCTGCTGGACCTTGGATGCCTTGTTGTCCCGGTAGCCCTTGTGGTCCTATCGGGCCCACCGGTCCAATTGGTCCAACCGGGCCCATCGGACCTATTGGTCCAATTGGACCCTGCTGCCCGGCGGGACCTTGGATGTTCCAATCAAGCGAGCGGTAATTGCTGGGGCATGTGGCATTCGCGCCGATAATCTTGATTTCTCCGCTTGTGTTATTCACACAGGAGTGAATAAGGGCGATGTTACCGCCGTGTGCACTGACGTACGTCACACTGACCAGCGACAGCAGGATGACGGCAAGTGCCACCATCAATCTTGGGGAAAACAATTTTTGCATCATGTTATATCTCCTCATCATTGGGTTGGTGCCGGCACACCAACTGTGGATAAATTTGGTTGCCTGAATACCGGCTCAGGCAGGTGTTTGTTATCGATACTGTAGCATTTCGGCTTGTGCCTCGCTTGACTTTTTGTGCCAAAATTACCCAATATGCTCATTTAGGTCTGATTTTGTATAAAATGGGAACAGATTAAAGAGAGAATTGCTCAATGGCCGTTTCCGTCCCTTCCAACACATTAGAAAAGTTCACCACGTTTGGCGACTTGTTGCGCTTCCTGCGCCGCCGTGTGGGACTCACCCAAACCGAGTTGGCGATCGCTGTCGGCTATGGTCATACCCAGATCAGCCGCCTCGAGCAGAACCTGCGTCTGCCGGATATCCCCACGATCGAGGCGCGCTTCGTCACCGCTCTCGGTTTGGAGGACGAACCAAAGGCAGTTGCGCGGCTGCTGGACCTAGCCGCTAACATCCGCCGCGAGGACGCCCCGGCACTCGGTATGTGCCCCTATAAGGGATTGAATTATTTTGATGAGGCAGATGCAGATTTATTCGTCGGGCGCGAAGTGCTGACGGTGAAACTCGTCGAGCGTCTTCTTTCTCTGACCTCCAATAACCAATCCGCTGAAGGGCGTTTCCTTGCCATTGTCGGCGCTTCGGGCAGCGGGAAATCTTCACTGGTGCGCGCCGGCTTGGTCCCGGCATTACGCTGGAATAAAGCTTCCACCGATTGGCTAGTCCATATCCTCACCCCCACCGCCCATCCTTTGGAAAGTCTGGCTCTGTCTCTCACATCCGAAGCCAGTTCCCTTGCCACAACAGCAACGCTCATGGATGATCTTGCACGCGAGCCGCGCAGCCTGCAGATCTTTGTCAGAAGGAAGCTAGGACTGGAAAATGGTTCGCGTCTCCTGCTTGTTGTCGACCAGTTCGAAGAGTTGTTCGCCTTATGTCACTCCGAGGCGGAGCGGATCTGTTTTATCCACAACTTGTTAAGCGCGGCAATGGAAGAGAATGGGCGGGTCATTCTCGTGATCACCTTACGAGCGGACTTTTATGCCCACTGTGCAAACTATCCTCAGTTACGCGAGGCGCTTGCCAAGCACCAGGAATATATCGGCACCATGAACCAGGGTGAACTCAGGCGGGCGATCGAAGAACCTGCGCAACGCGGTCGCTGGGAGTTTGAACCGGGCCTGGTGGATCTGTTACTCCATGACGTCGGTCAGGAGCCGGGGGCCCTGCCCCTGCTTTCACACGCCTTGCTCGAAACCTGGCAGCGACGTCGCGGTCGTACCCTGACGTTGAGCGGCTACGCTGCTTCAGGAGGAGTGCGCGGCGCAATTGCAGAAACCGCCGAGACTGTGTTCAGCGATCAATTTACGCACGAGCAACAGGCGATCGCCCGTCGCATCTTCCTGCGGCTGACGGAGCTCAGCGACGAGACCTCGACCGCCGATACTCGTCGCCGCGCCACGTTTAACGAATTGATTCTAAAACCCGAAGAAGCCGTTACGACGCATGACGTCCTGAAGGTGTTGGCGGATGCACGCCTAATCACCACCAGCGAGGACTCGGCTGAGGTCGCCCATGAAGCGCTCATCCGAGAATGGCCCACCTTGCGAAGTTGGCTGGAAGATAACCGCGACGGCTTGCGGCTACACCGTCATTTAACAGAAGCCGCCCAGGAATGGCTGCTGATGAACCGCGAACCAGATCTCCTCTTTCGCGGCGCGCGATTGGCGGGGGCGCGTGAATGGGCCGCTTCCCATGCCGAGGAATTAAATTCCTTGGAGCATGATTTTTTGAATGCATCTGTCGAACACAGTGAACGCGAATCGACGGAACGGGAGGCCCAGCGTCAGCGCGAGCTTGATTTACAAAAACAGCGCGTGGAGGAACAACAGCAAACGGCTGGACAGTTGCGACGACGGGCATTGTTCTTGAGCGCCGCCTTGATTGTCGCCGCGCTGCTGGCGGTGACTGCGCTGACCTTCAACCAGCGCGCCAATCAACAGGCACGCCTCTCGGCTTCGCGTGAGCTGGCGGCTGCGTCGATTAGCAACTTAACCGTTGACCCCGAACGCAGTATTCTGCTTGCGCTCGAGGCGGTTTCGAAAGAAGATACACCAGAAGCGGAAGATGCTCTTCACCAGGCAATACTGAATTCACGCGTCCGCCTCACCTTGCGAGGTCACCACGCGGGGCTAACTAATGTTGCAGTCAGTCCGGATGGAAAGCGCATTGCCACGTCCAGCCTTGATGGGACAGCGAGGCTCTGGGATACGGCAACGGGTAAAGAACTTTTTACATTGCAGAGCCATACTGACGAGGTCTGGGGAGTAGCATTTAGCCCTGATGGAACCCGCCTGGTCACTTCGAGCAGCGATCATACCGCGATCGTGTGGGATGTTGTTTCCGGCCAAGCCTTGGTCATCCTCGCAGGACATACGGATGGCATTACTCTGGCTATTTTCAGTCCGAACGATGGTGGGAGGCGGGTGGCAACTGCCAGTGATGATGGTACGGCAAAAATTTGGGATGCCAAGACCGGCAAGGAACTACTGACATTATCTGGGGAGACTGGCAGAATTAATAGCATAGCATTCAGTCCAGATGGGT
>DATHUN010000487.1:0-3736 GCA_035462205.1 Anaerolineales bacterium | reverse complement strand
CAGAAAGCCAATCACCGCGGTGATGGACGCGCCTTCTCGGACTTCGATGAAGTCGAGATGGCGTACGCCCTCGGTCAGGTCGAGGTCCATAGCGAGATCAAGCTGCGTGCCATGAGCTGGTACGACGATAAAGGTGATCGTCTATCGGAACCGGTCACGCGCATTATTGACACCACAGTTGGGCGCGTAATTTTCAATCGCATCCTGCCTCCGGAAGTTCAGTTTGTGAACGACAAACTGGACAAAGGTGGTGTGAAGGATTTGATCGCCGAAGTCTATGAGCTCTGCGGGCAGGAAAAGACCACCGAAGCGGCTGACAATATCAAATCGCTCGGCTTTGAATATGCAATGAAATCGGGCACCACGCTCGCGGTTGCCGATATCTCCCTCCCGCCGGAGCGCAAGGGCATTATTGAAGAAGCACTCAAAGCCGTGGAAGTGGTTCAACGCGATTTCCGCCGCGGCTTGTTGACCGAGCAGGAAAAGAACGAGCGCGAGATCGAGATCTGGCAGGACACCACTGAAAAAGTAGGTATTGCCGTCAGAAAGCACATGGACCCGGATGGCAACCTTTCCACGATGGCGTCCTCCGGCGCAACGAAGGGTGGTTTCTCCACCATTTCGCAGCTGGCGGGTATGCGTGGTCTGATGGCTGACCCGTCCGGACGCATCATCCCGATGCCAATCCGCTCGAACTTCCGTGAGGGCCTGACGGCGCAGGAATATTTCATCTCCACCCACGGCGCGCGCAAAGGTCTGGCAGATACCGCTCTGCGTACAGCAGATGCCGGTTACCTGACTCGCCGCCTCGTGGACATCGCCCAGGATATCATCATCAACGAGCACGACTGCGGCACACACGATGGTGTCTACATTCGCCGCAAGGACGATGTCGCCGGCCAGTCGATGAGCAGCCGCCTCTACAGCCGCCTGCTCGCCGAAGCGGTCATTGACCCGAAGACCGGGGAAGTGATCGGCGAATACAATCAAGTGATCAACCAGGAACTTGCCCGCAAGATCGCGGCTTCCGGCGTTGCCGAAGTCAAGGTCCGCTCGGCGATGACCTGTGAATTACAGCATGGCATTTGTTCCAAGTGCTATGGGCTCGACCTGGGACGCGGCACGATGGTGGAACTCGGTTCCGCCGTCGGTATTGTCGCAGCGCAGTCCATCGGTGAGCCGGGTACGCAGCTGACGTTGCGCACCTTCCACACCGGTGGTGTTGCCGCCACCAGCGCAGACATCACGACCGGTCTCCCGCGCGTGGAGGAACTCTTTGAGGCACGCAAAATGCCAAAAGGGGAAGCCCTCGTCGCAGAGATCAGTGGCACCATTCACATCAAGCAATCTGAAAAGTATGCTGACCTGCGCGAAGTGGTCATTGAGCACAGTGAGCTCGTCAGCGACGAATACAGCATCCCCGAGGACTGGAAGTTCGCAGTCAAGGATGAGGCCGAGGTCAAGGCTGGTGACGTGCTGGCAACGCAGGATGAGGCGAAGATCGTCGCCCAGCATGCAGGACGCGTCCGCATCGAGAAGAAGCAACGCAAAGTTGTCGTTTCCTACGATCAGCGTGAAGAGACCACCTATGATGTGCCGACCACATCCCGCCTGCTCGTCCGAGATAATGACAAGATCGAAGCTGGTCAGCCGCTGACCGAAGGCTCGCTCAACCCGCACCGCGTCTTGAAGATCCAGGGACGCGAAGCCTGCCAGATGTACCTGATGACCGAAGTGCAAAAAGTGTACCGCTCTCAGGGTCAGAACATCCACGACAAGCATTTCGAAGTGATCATCCGCAAGATGTTGAGCAAGGTCCAGGTCACCCGCCCGGGCGATACCAAGTTCCTGCCCGGCGACCCGGTCGACCGCCTCGAGCTGCGCAAGATCAACGAAGCACTGCTCGCCGAAGGCAAGCAGCCTGCCAAGTTCTCGGAAGTTTTGCTTGGCGTCACCAAGGCATCCCTCAGCACGGACTCGTTCCTCTCGGCGTCGTCCTTCCAGCACACGATCAAGGTGTTGGCAGGCGCGGCGATCGGTTCCACAACCGACCCGCTCTTCGGCTTGAAGGAAAACGTGATCATTGGCAAGCTGATCCCCGCCGGGACCGGTTTTACGCAGGGACGCTTCAACAACGAAGGCAACATGGATGTTGGCGAAGGCACCTCGACAGCCTGGCCGGAAATCCACGACCCCACTGCAGCAGATGACTAACAAACAAAGGGCGACCGTGCGGTCGCCCTTTTCGTTTAAAGCAATGTCATTCCCCGAAGGCCGTCTCGCCCTGGCGGGCTCGCAGCCCGAACGGGGGCATCGGGGCGACGAAGATCTCAGATTACAAAGCCATTTTGATAAACTGAGATTCTCCCCGGCACCGAACCTCGGGGCGGTGTCGCTCCCGACGGTCGCTCAGAATGACATATACTATTAATCATGCCACACCCACGCGTTTCCAAAAAGCCGGAGGGGCAGCCGACCCGCGGCAAGACCGCCTCGAATCGACTCCGCCGGGTCGACAACTTTATCCTGCTCTATGAGCCATCGCTCCTGACACGGACCGATGGCTTGTTCGCCCCGCCTTTTACAGTGAATAAACAGAATGAAAAAGGCGGGGTCGCCGAGTCCCTGTTCGTTGACCTCGGCTACGGCTTCGACGCTCGCACTACGCTCGAAAGCGCCTCCCGTTTCCGGCGCCTGAATCCGGAGCTCAAAATCCTCGGCGTCGAAATCGACAAGGAACGTGTGGAAAACGCACTACCCTTTGCCGATGAAAAAACTTACTTTCGCTTGGGCGGGTTCAATCTGCCATTGAAAGAAGGCGAACACGTTCGCCTGATCCGTGCCTTCAATGTGCTGCGGCAATATGAAGAGAAAGATTTTGCTCCCGCTTATGAACGACTTGCGCAGTACGTTTTGCCCGGCGGATTGATGATCGAAGGAACATCCAATCCGTTCGGCAGTATTTGGGTAGCGAATTTGGTGAGAAAAACGAATCAAGCGAATGTCATTCCCCCGCAGGAGCACCGGGGCGGTGTGAGCGAAGCGAGGAATCTCGAACACCAATCGACAGAGATTCTTCGGTCGCCTTTCGGCTCCCTCAGAATAACAAATAGTTGGATTTTTGAAGCTTTGGTCTTCAGCACCAACTTCCGCCTGGGGTTTGACGTGGAGGAATTTCAAACCGTCCTGCCGAAGAATTTGATTCACCACGTAGTACCCGGCGAACCCATCTATGATTTCTTCGAAGCCTGGAAAGCCTCCGCGGCCGAGACCTCTGCCGTGAAGACCTTTGGCGCGCGGCAATGGTTCCTCCACGCGGCAGAAGCATTGGCAAAGCGGGGACATAAGATCAACTTGCAAAAGAAGTTCTTATCGCGGGGCTATTTGATTTGGGAACTGTGAATAAGGTGTATCACTCTGAGCGAGTGATTTTGCGAGCGAAGAGTCTCTTTCTTAGTCAAATGGCAGAAGATCCTTCGCTCAGGATGACATAGGAATCTACAGATTTGCCTGAAAGACAACAAACCAACCATTCAATGGATGCTTGATTGAGAATATATTGATTTGTTTCATTGCCTGTTGTCCCATCACCATTTGTAATGTTGATCTCACTTCTGATTTTTCTTCTTCTGTGTGATAGGGCACAATAAAATTTACAGTATCCTCTCTAATTTCAGGATACATTTTGGAACTAAGAATATTTCCTTCTGGCTTCACCTCAGCAGTAATTTTCATT
>DATHUN010000486.1:0-10610 GCA_035462205.1 Anaerolineales bacterium | reverse complement strand
GGGCCCGGCCGTCCTGCGCGGCATTCCAGATCGAATGCCAGGTCCCGGACATTGTTCCGTCGTCCGCGGGAGCGACGAGCGGACGGAATTCATGGTCTATCATGCCTGGAATCTGGAAGGCACCGCCCGCCGCATGTGTATTGACCCGCTGGTATGGACACCCCATCCCGACTATGATCATCCCCGTTGCAAGGGTCCCACGTACGAACCGCAAATCCTCGAGCTGGGGTGAGCGATAGAATATAAGTATGTAAGCAGTGATTGCAGAGTGTAAGAAGAAAGCCGGCGCTTGGTCACAACAAATCCGCCGCACAAAATGTGCGGTGGATTTTTATCTCACGCCTAAGAGGATATCAATCGTCAGTTGATCGAGCCTTTCATATTTCAGACCACGACCTGCGATGGTGGAACGGTCAAAGGATTGGGCTTTGAGCGCCTCCCCTTTTTCGGCGGTGTATTTGCCAAAGTATTGACTCAGGGAGCCATCGTCCAAGTTGATTTCCGCCAGAATAGATTGGATCTCCTGGTCCGCATTCCATTGTGCCGCTTTGTCCTTGAGGATCAGATAGGTGCGCATACAGCCGCGGGCGAAATCTTTGACACCTTCATAATCTTCCGTGCGATAAGCATGCGCATCAAAGTGACGTGAGCCGTCATAGCCATTGTCCTCAAGCAGTTTGACAAGGAATAATGCACTCTTGAGATTGACCGCCCCAAAGCGGAAGTCCTGGTCATAGCGACCAAAGGCCTGGTCGTTGAGATCGATATGGAAAAGCTTGCCAGCTTCCATTGCCTGGGCGACACCATGGGTAAAGTTCAGACCAGCCATATGTTCGTGCGCCACTTCCGGGTTGACGCCCACCATTTCGGGATGGTCGAGTGTTTCGATGAATGCCAGCATGTGACCCGTCGTCGAGTTGTAGATATCCCCGCGCGGCTCATTGGGCTTGGCTTCCAGCGCAAACTTGAGATCATATTTTTGATGGAGTACATAATCGCACAGGAAGTTCATCGCTTCGCGCGAGCGCTTAATCGAAGTGATCGGATCTTTCGCCGCATCTGTCTCCGTTCCTTCGCGCCCGCCCCAGAAGACGTAAATTTTTGCACCAAGCTCGACCCCCAGGTCAATGGCATTCATCGTTTTCTGCAGAGCATACGCCCGCACCTTGGGATCGTTGGAGGTGAACGCACCATCTTTGAAAATGGGATCGTAGAATAGATTCGTCGTCGCCATCGGAACGCAAAGTCCTGTATCGGCGAGAGCCTGTTTGAACCTTTTCAGGATCTGGTCACGCTCCGAAGGTGTGGCGTCAATAGGAATGAGATCATTGTCGTGGAAGTTCACGCCATACGCACCCACTTCGCCGAGCAGGCGGACAAGCTCCGCGGGCGTTTTGTGTGCACGGACGGCAGCACCGAAGGGGTCGGCGCCGCGATTGCCAACAGTCCATAAGCCAAATGTGAATTTGTGTTCTGGTTTGGGGGTGTAGTCAGACATGGAATACTCCTTGTAAGTTTTTGAGGCGTATCATTCTGAAGGTAACTTAGAAGCCTACGCTATCGCTCCGGGCCACATTGAATAAAGCAGCCACCGGCTCGGGCGCGCCCAGCTCTTGACCGCGCTTGGCGGGCGAACAACCGCCAACTTCCAGGCGGAATTCACCGGGTTCAAGGGTCAGCTTGCCTTCTTCATTATAGAACGACATCATCTCCGGGCTAATAGTGAAGTTCAGGACGCGGCTTTCTCCTGCTTTCAGCATGACACGCTCAAAGCCGATCAAATGGTGGATCGGGACAATGGCTGAGGCCCGCAGGTCGCTCAGGTAATACTGAACAACCTCGGCTGCGTCAGAACCGCCGCAGTTGGTGAGGGTCATGCTGAGGTTAAGGGACTCCCCCAGGGCAAGAGTCGTTTTGTTCAGTTGTAATTCCGAATATTCAAAGCGGCTGTAGCTCAGACCGAAGCCAAAGGGATAGAGCGGTTCTTCGGTCATGTAGCGATAGGTGCGTCCCTGCATGCTGTAATCGTCGAAGGCTGGCAGCTGCTCCAGCGATTTGGGGAACGTGATCGGGAGCTTGCCCGAAGGTGAGATATCACCGAACAGGACATCCGCAACAGCGCGACCGCCTTCCATGCCAGGATACCAAACGAATAGGATTGCATCGACCATGTCTTCTACTTCTCCTACTGCGATCGGACTTCCACCGGTGAGAATTAACACGATCTTCGTCCCCTGAACGGCAAGTTCCTTGATGTAATTCACCTGGCTGAGCGGTAGTGAAATACTCTCACGATCGCCATTCTGCGGCGACAGCAGTGACTCGCCCTCCTCACCTTCCAGAAACGAGGACAAACCGGCACAAATGATAGCAACATCAGCAGATTGTGCCATACCGGGCGCCCACGTGTGCTTGATCTCGCGCGGATGTTTCAGCATCGCACCGGATGTATATTCCATGCCCATCCCCTCCGGGATGCGACCGGTAATGCCTTCCAGCAAGGTGATCATGTGATCGTTGAAGCCATAGTAGTTGCCGAGCAGTACTTCCGTACTGGCGGCGGTGGGACCGGTGACAAAGATCTTTTTTGTGGAGGGTTTGATTGGCAGGATGTTATCGTTGTTCTTCAGCAACACGACTGCTTCGGTAGCCGTGCGGTAGGCAAGCTGACGATGTTCCGCGCAGCCGACCACATCCATAGGTATGGACGTGAATGGCACCGCCTCGGCGGGGTCGAACATACCGAGCTTGAAGCGCGTACCCAGTGTGCGTTCCAGGGCACGGTCCACGTCGGCTTCGGTGATGAGACCGCGCTGAATCGCTTCAGGGATCTCACTGTAGACGTGGTCGCAGCCAAGGTCACAGCCATGCTTTAAGGCGAGCGCCGCCGACTCGGCCGCGTCTTGCGTAATCTTGTGATTGAGGTGGAAATCGGACAACGCCATGCAATCGGAAACAAAATGTCCCTGAAAATTCCATTCGCCGCGCAGGATATTTTCAATCAGCAATTCGCTGGCGCAGCACAATTCGCCGAGTGTGCGATTATAGGCGCCCATCACCGCTTCCACTTTTGCTTCGGTGACCAGTTTTTTGAAGGCGGGCAGATAAGTATCATATAGCTCTCGCTTAGTGACGATTGCATTAAACGTGTGACGATCTTTTTCCGGACCGGAGTGAACGGCAAAATGTTTAGCACATGCGGCGGCTTTGAGATATCTGGGATGATCGCCCTGCAAGCCTTTCACAAATTCAGCCGCCATCTCGCCCGTGAGGAACGGATCTTCGCCCCAAGTTTCTTGTCCGCGTCCCCAGCGCGGATCACGGAAAATGTTGACGTTCGGCGACCAGAAGGTCAGGCCCTGATATTGGTCGGTGTACCCATTGCGGCGCAGCGCAGCATGATATTTGGCGCGTCCTTCATCCCCAATGGCAGAGCCCACACGACGAATCAAGTCTTTGTCCCAGGTGGCTGCCATCGCAATAGCCTGCGGGAAGACAGTGGCGCGTCCATTGCGGGCGACCCCATGCAAAGCTTCACTCCAATAGTTGTAGGCAGGGATGTTCAGGCGTGGCACTCCATGCGCCGGGTGATTCATCAAGCCTACTTTTTCATCCAGTGTCAAACGTCCCACCAGATCCTTTGCGCGTTCAGCAAATGACCGCGATATGTCAAGATACAAAAGTTTTTTCGATGTGTTGGTCACATTCATCCAATACTCCTTCGAAAGATTACGCAACAACGAATCCCCTATTCTTCGCCGGCCGATCCCAATTTGAAAAGATTCGCAGACTAAGCTTTACACCGGTGCTAGATCGTGACCGATATGCCGTAGGCGGCGTTATCCTTTTACGGCTCCCGCTGTCAAACCAGAAACGATCTGACGCTCGGCAACGATGTAAAAGATGATCGTCGGTATGGCAGAGAGTGCTACGAACGCAGAGATGAGGGCAAGGTCCTGTCCATATTGACCCTGAAACTGCATGGTCCCTAAAGGAAGGGTCCAGAGGTGATCGCTATTCAGCACGACAAGTGGCACAAGGAGATCATTCCAACTCACGATCATCGTCAGTGCTGCGACGGCTGCGAGTGCAGGACGTGCCAGCGGGAGCATGATCCGCCAGAAGAAATCGAAATTGTTGCAGCCATCGATGTATGCCGCGTCCTGTAATTCCGCCGGGATTGCTGTGAAGAAACCGCGCAGTATCATGATGTTACCGGAGATCTGGAAGGCAAGCTGCACCAATATGACACCCCACAGGCTGTCGATCATTTTTATGCCCATTTCATTCATCTGGCGCAGCACAAAATACACAGGCAGAATGGCAACATTGATCGGGAACATCAGCCCCAGAGTGAACAGATTGAATAGCCAATTCTTACCACGGAAATCGAGGCGGGCAAACACAAAGGCAGCTAATCCGCAGACAAAGACCACACCACCTGTCGTTCCAACCATCACAAATAAACTATTTCGTAACATGACCCAGAAGGCGGATGTGGTCAATATCCCGATCAGATTTTCCCAATGTGGAGGAAGGGGGATCGTATAAGGATGCGAGTACATCTCGCCTGTCGTCTTGAGACTGCCAAAGATCAGGATGACGACCGGCACAAAGATGATGATCACGACGATCGAAAGAATCAGGTATTGGAAGAATCTTGTAATGAAATTTTGTGCCGAGCGGGAAAGTGCGAAGGGCATGATCTACGCCTCCTTTCTACAGACCAGTCAAGTAATCGGCGCGGCGCGTAAGGCTCTGGTAAATCAGAGAAAAGATCAGGCAGATCATGAACATGTAGATGGCAACGGCAGAGCCATACCCGAGTTCGAAGCGCACGAAACCAAAGCGGTACATGTAGGTTGCCAGAGTTTCACTGGCATTGACCGGACCACCCTTGGTCATGATCCAGACCAGGATGAACTGCTGGATCGAGCCAAGCACAGAAAGGTAAACGGATGTGCGTATGGTACTGCCCAGCAGCGGCAATGTAATATAAAAAAAATTTTGGAAACTATTTGCACCGTCGATACGGGCTGCTTCCTCCAGTTCCAGGGGAATATTTTGCAAGCCTGCCAGGTACAACAACATATGAAAACCGAAGTATTTCCATGTCAGTGCCAGGAAGATGGAGAACAACGCGAGATTCGTGTTGCTCAGCCAGCCGATGGGCTTGCTGCCGAAAAGGACCGCGATAGCATTGAGCAGGCCGCGCTCGGGATCCGGATTGTAGAGCAGCATCCACATGATCGCCACGTTGATTTCGGAAAGAACATACGGCATAAAAAATATAGTACGGAAAATAGCACGCCCCGGCAAGGTACGTCCCACCATCACCGCCAGTGCCAAGGCTAACGGTAATTGCGCTCCCAGCGAGAATCCGATGATCAGGAGCGCATTACGGAGCGCTTTTAGAAATACTTTGTCGGCGAGAATATCTTTGAAATTCTGCAACCCCACAAAATCGGTGGCGGGTCCCAAGCCGTTCCAATCATACATGCTGAAATAGAGCGATCGGAAAATAGGATACACGACGAAGAGCAGAAAGAGAATAAGAGCAGGTAACAGAAACAATGCAATCAGCAAGTTGTCTTGAAGACGGCGAGGAACGCCCGAGGCACGCTTCAACTTCAGGATGCTTGGGATGGCGGGAAGAGGTTGCATGCAAAGACTCCTTTTGTGGGCTTCGTGGCGACCGTCATCGACATGACGCCACGAAGCCCTTCTTCTGCTAGAGACGCAGGTGTTATTTCTTAACCAGTCCCTGCATCCTTTACAAAGTTATTTGACCTCTTGCGCCACGGAATCTTCGACTGCCTGTGCCACCTCTTCAGGCGTCATGGTGCCGGCGAAGAGTCCCTGCACGGAGTCGTTCAGAACAGAGCCTGTCGCCGGAGGCAGAAACTGATCGTAATAGAGCTGGAAGTAATCAGCCGCAGCAAAGGTCGACTGAACCTGGAGCATATTGGGATCTGTCAGACCCTTCTCGGCGCCTTTAACCACCGGGATGCCTGTTCCATGGGCAGCGATGATCGTCTGGTTCTCTACACTGGTCAGATATTTGACGAAGTCAATGGCTTCCGGCTCGGCATCTTTACCAATCGCGAAGCCGTTCCCACCACCGACAACGTCGGTTCCTGCACCAGCTCCATCTTCAACGGCTGGGAAACCGAACAAACCAAGGTTCTCGCCGATACCCTTTTGATCGGCGCTATTGGCAGCCTGAGTGCTGGGAGCCCATTGCCCGGATAGTTCCATGGCGGCCTTACCATTCCCAAACGCTGCCTGCATATCATCGTGGACTGCGCCGAGGAAACCTTCCTGGAAGGGTTCGAGGGCAACTAATTCCTTGAGTTTTGTCCCCGCCTCGACGAAGCAAGGGTCAGCAAACGAGCCGGAACGAGCCATAGCAGCCTCGAATTTTTCCTTGCCACAAATGCGCGTGGCGAGATAGTTCCAGAAGTGCATGCCCGGCCATTTGTCTCCCTCCCCAATCGAAATCGGGGTAATGCCAGCATCTTTTAGACTCTTGACATCATCGAGAAATTCCGTCCAGGTTGTTGGGGGAGCATCAATACCGGCCTGTTTGAAGAGTGCTTTGTTGTACCAGAAACCGACTATGCCCATATCCCACGGCACACCGTAGTTCTTACCCTGATAGCTGTATACACCCAAAGCGCCGGGCGCAAAGCTATCGCGCCAGGCAGGATCGGCATTCAAATCCGCGGTGATATCCTTCAGCAGTCCGGCTTCCACCTGCTGGTTGAAGGTGCCGCCACCCCAGCTCTGGAAGATATCCGGAACTTCGCCAGACTGCATCACGGTCGTGAGTTTGGTCTTGAAGGCTTCGTTTTCCAGCACCGTGATCTCAATATTCACATTCGGATGTGCAGCCATGTAATCATCCGCCATTTTTTGCCAGTCCGATAGGCCTGGGTCTTTGGTTGAAATATGCCACCACGTCACCGTGACTTTTTCGGCGGGTGCCTGGGTCTGGGCCGGCGCCTCCGTCGCGGTAGGCTCTTGCGCCGGGGCTTCGGTGGCCGCTGGTTGGTCAACAGGTGCCGGCGTCGCCGGAGATCCACAAGCGGAAAGTACAAAGGCGACCATTAGCAACAAGCTCAAAATCATATAGATTTTGCGAGACATTTTCTTCTCCTTTTGTATTTCTTACGAGTTATACTGGAGACGTGCGGAGGCGTACCTCCTCACGAACGCGCAGGTCTTCCTTCTGCTGTCCAAGTTCGAAGAGAAGGCCTGCAATTTTGTTCGGAACAATATTTACGATCACCTCCTTTCCAATTCTCGCCAAGGTCTAGAAAGTATTGCATCCCCAGTACGAGGGGACTCACGGATCAAGTTGCCCTATATTCGTTGCACGAGCTGCGAATGACAAGCTGAGTCTGCATTTTGTACGTCTGATCGTCGAGCGGTATGCCGTTGATTAACTTGATCAACATCTGGGTCGCCACGTAGCCCATCTCCGAAATAAACTGGTCGACGGTGGTCAGCCCCATATATTTCGATTCCGGAATATTGTCGAAACCCACTACCGACAGATCGTCGGGGATTCGTATGCGTAGCTCTTGAGCGACCTGAAACACACCCATCGCCATCTGATCGTTCGAGGCAAATATAGCAGTTGGAGGCTTCGCCAGCGCAAGCAGTTGACGCGCGCCGCCTTCTCCTGTCGCGGTTGTGTAATCACCGGAGGCGATCAATGTTTCATCCAGCGGAATGCCTGCCTTCACGAGTGCATCACGGTATCCGTTCAGGCGACGACTGGAGCTTTCCAATTCTGCGCGTCCGCTAATAAATCCAATGCGCTTGTGCCCCAGCCCAAGTAAATACTCCATGGCATCCAGCGCCCCCTGGTAGTTCGTGGCATGCACGGCTGGGTAATTGGGATTACTCGCCAGGGGATCGATCGAAACAATGGGAGCATCGATATTGAACTCTCCGGCAACCGGCGCCACGATCACAACACCGTCAGAGATGGAATTCGTAAGCAGGGAAACATATTTTTGTTCATGAAACGCTCGACCGCTCTTGCGCACATCCCCTGTTGTATACACCAACAGGTCAAATTCAGATTCGGCGATGGCGCGGTTGACCCCCTTCATCACTTCAATTGCAAACGGATAGGCAATATCGGGCATGATAAGCCCGACCAGATTCTTCTTATGGCTGCGCATGCTGCGCGCTGCCAGGTTGGTCGTAAAGCCCAGATCATCGATGACAGAACGAATGCGGTCCTGGGTCTCGCTTGCCACATCCACTTTGCCATTCAACACCCGCGAAACCGTGGACACCGATACGCCCGCGGCTTTGGCAACATCCTGAATTGTCACCGATTGTCTGGTCTTTCGCATTCCGGGTCCTTTAGAAAGTAATCAAATATCGGTATCGTTACCGGTAACGATACCGATATTATTGCATATCCCCGTCCAAAAGTCAACTATTTTGAGAAAACATGCCTCGGCGGAGCAAATGGTTCCGTTCAGGTGACGATCGGCATTGTAGTGCTTATTGAAAGTGCCAAAGGAGATTCGTTATCACCTACTCGATTCATAGCCGATGAAAACGGTCGAAACGGATGCTGTGGTTCGGCTCGCCAAACACGAAACTTTTGCCGGTTTGAAGTCGTCCTTGCCCCGCGCGAAACCAAGGAAGTGAATCCAGGGTTGAACAATCTATTGCCCTGTTCAAACTATTTATAGCAAGGAATATGTCGTGAAAAGCAAGGCCTTCGGATTTTTCATAGTGCCACTCATGCTGATCCTGCCGGTTGCAAAATTGTCGTATCGCTCTGATGCGCATGCCGGCGTTGCAGATGATATCCAATGAGCTGTTCTGCAAGAATCGTTTGAGTTGAATATCGATGCGATCAAGAATAGGGCCAGAGATTCTTTTTGATATTTCCTCACTAGCGCAAGTGCACACGTACAACGCTTTTGGGTATGGTCATAGAATTCACAGGGACAGAGATATACGCACTGAACCGTTTTTAATATTCAACCATAAGTAAACCAGCTTTTGAAGCGGCTCTGGGCCTTTATTTCGCCGGGCAGGTGGGCGTCTGATCTTTGATGTTATATTGCGTGCGCTCGTCCTCGGTGAAATCGCGCAGGTGAGAGCAAAGATATTTCATTGTCGTGTGATAATCCAGATCCCATAAGCGCGCCGTGCCATCGTCGCCGCCAGTGAGGATGTATTTTCCATCGGGGGAGAAAACTACATTTTCCACGCGGGATTGATGGCCGGTAAAACGACGAATCTCCTGGCCGGTTTGGATATCCCAAAGTCGAGTGGTCTCGTCATAACTTGCCGTGGCTATATATTTACCGTCTGGTGAGAAGCTCGCGCCAGAAATCGATTCGGTATGACCTACAAACTCGCGCACCATTTGCCCCGTTTGAAAATCCCAAAGCAATGCAGTGCCGCCGCGATTGGTACTCAGCAGGTACTTTCCATCCGTCGATATGGCGAGGGCACCATTGCTGCCGCTAGTGTCTTTAAAGCGACGAAGCATTTTACCGGTTGTTACATCCCAAAGTTGTATATCATCAGCTAAAGTATTACCAGTTACGATATATTTTCCATCCGGAGAAAAAGCTACAGTGAAAAGCTCTTTGAGAGTGATCAATTGGAGTAGTTCCCAGCCGGTTTCAGGATTCCAGATGCGAGCCCCATCTTGCCCTGCTGAAACAATAAACTTACCATCTGGTGAAAACGCTAGATCGTTCACTCTGCCCGTATGGCCCGTAAATCGATATAGTTCATCGCCCGTCCCAACATCCCAGATCCGCACTGTATGGTCCCAACTGCTGGTAACAACTTTCTTGCCGTCCAGGGAAAAGGTGACCCCGTAGTTGATCACATCTGTGTGACCGATAAACTCGCCGAGCAACTGACCCGTGCTGGCATTCCACAACTTGGCAACTCCTCCAGCTCCTTCATCAGCGCCGGTGAGGATAAGGTTTCCATCGGGTGAAAACGCGACGCCATTCACAACATTACCGGTCTGAAAAATAGGTAATTCGCCTCTTGATTTGATGCTCCACAATCGCGCGATTCCATCCGTGCTGACGGCCCAGATCGACTTACCGTCGGGCGAGAATATCACGTCAGTGACACCCGCAGGACAGGGAAATCGTCCCACCTCCTGCGCGGTTGTTCTGTCCCAAACCCGCGCCGTGCCATCCTCGCCAGCGGCAGCTACATACTGCCCATCGGGAGAAAACGCTACACCATTAATAGCATTCGTAAGAGTAAATCGTTGCAGTTCTTTGCCGGTTGCCGCATCCCATAGGCGCGCGGTTTCGTCTGCGCCGCCTGTGAGTAAAAATTTGTCATCGGGTGAGAAACGAACTTGAATCACCATGCCTCTGTGGCCGGCGAAACGCTGCAACTCGCTACCTGTTTGGGCATCCCATAGCTGTACGCTTCCATCATCGTTCCCGGTCAGAATAGACCTGCCGTCATGGGAAAACGCTTCACTTTGGACGATACCCGACGGGGGAATAAATTGGTGCACTTCCTGACCTGTCCCGATATCCCAGATGCGCGCGGGCGCACCGCTCAGCACATACTTCCCATCTGGCGAAAAC
>DATHUN010000485.1:0-1674 GCA_035462205.1 Anaerolineales bacterium | reverse complement strand
TTCGATAATCTGGTCGTGATTAGTTTCAAGCGCATGCACCTGGATGCCGTATTGACTCAGTTCACGGGCAGCCTGCTGGGTAAAGCCCCTTAATCCGTCCATGCTGGCTGCAAAGGCTGCTTTGCTGCTGTCCTCAGGATTAAGTTCGGTAATGAGGTTAACAACGATACCGCTGCCCCGGGCGCGCATCACGCGTCCCACGGATTGGGTCATTAGGAACGTGCCGGTTAGGTTGACATCCAGAACGCGATGCCAATCCCACTCATCCATATCGAGCAGGGGGACGCGTGGCTCGACGGCGGCGTGGTTGATCAGGATATCGATCCGGCCAAAATCATCCTCGACCTGTTTGATGATGAGCTGAGCGCCGATCTTCTTGGCAACATCCTCGATATAGGCTTTGGCACGCCCACCGTTTTTTATAATCTCGTTGACCACTTCATCCACGTTGATCGGGGAAATATCGTTTGCAGCCAGGTATGCTCCTCGTTCGGCAAACGCCCCAGCCAGGATTCGTCCGCAGCCCCGGCCGGCGCCGGTGATCAAAACAACTTTATCTTTAACGTCATTCACTGGTTTGCTCACAGAAGGGAATGCGGTCGCGGTTCTGGTAGGCATTCAATGCTAATCCTAAATAAGGCGATGGGTCCAGTGTGTTACTGATATCCAATTCGTTTTTGAATTTGCCCGTGCCATCATCTTTGACAACCGAAAAATGTAAATGAACGCCAACAGGATTATTCGGGTCACCGGAATAATCTCCCTGATATCCAAAAAATGTTCCGAAGTCTACGGGCACTTCATAGGTACCCGGTGGGAAATCAGGAGAGATGAAGGAATTCCCATTTTCATCTGCCATATGAGTGTAATACAGCCAGATTTGCTGACCTGGCTGCATCGGATCCTCGGGCACGCGCACGATGACGCTAGATTTCCAATCGGGCAGACGCGTCAGATAGCCGGGATAAGCGGAGACTACGCGCGTCACGCCGATTGCACTCCCGGCAAAAATATCAATGCCCTGGTGCCTGTGACCGAGGCGGAAGGAATCGCCCCACAGAAAACCGACGAACCCATCCGTAGGAAAATGAAAAGGTGCCGATCCGCATTGAGAGCCGGCGGCCAGTTTCCAGCCCGGATGCAGAGCGGGGTTATTGATCCACAAACGAAAGGAAAGCAAGCGCGCACTGTTTGGACGATAGAGGTAATAGATCGTCCCAGCTGCTGCAATGACAGCCACCACAATAATCGAAGCGATGATGAAGCGTTTATCCATTTGTGAATTTTATCAAGATTCTAAGAAGGCTACAGAATCGCTTGAAAAGGAAAGAATTGTTGCCAATTCAGAGCTTAGTTGGCACGGCAGTGAAATACATTCCCATCAAAGAATCAAACCTGAGGCTTCCGTTCACTGCGTTATAATTCCCTTCAGTTCGATCCGTGGGGATTTTCTTACGGTACCCCTGTGGAGCGCATGTTTGTGGCTACAGGGAGGTTATACGGAACATTGCCGTATAAGAAAATTGGAGGAAAAGACAATGCGTTTTCAGAGAGTATTCCTCATCATCGTCATCCTCGCAGCACTCTTTGTACCCACATCAGCGCAAGCAAAATCAATGGCACCCGCCACGCAAGCCGTAGAGGGTGTCACTTGCAATTTGCCAGAGTCAGATG
>DATHUN010000484.1:0-6200 GCA_035462205.1 Anaerolineales bacterium | reverse complement strand
GGCAGATCATATACTCGGCAACTTGTTGACAGACTCGTGGAACAAGATTTATCCTCTGCGGACATGAACTGGCACACCCGCTACGCGCAACAAGCAAACTGGACGCGTGATCTCAGACACTACATCTTTGAAAAAGTAGATTTGCGACACTCATCGCACGTGCTCGAGGTGGGATGCGGTACGGGCGCGGTGCTTTCTGAGCTTTCTGAAAAGACAAAAGCCTATGGCCTAGATATCAATCGGGATTCATTGATTGAATGCCTCGCGCATGCAACGAATGCATTCCTGACCCAGGGAAATGCTATTGATCTCCCGTTTGCGGCATCATCTTTTACGATCACTTATTCCCATTTCCTATTGTTGTGGGTTGATGATCCACTACGGGCTCTTTTGGAAATGAAACGCGTGACACAAAAGTATGGATATGTCATTGCGTTTGCAGAGCCGGATTACTTACACCGAGTCGATCAACCCGAAGGATTGATTCCGCTGGGCAAATGGCAAACGGAAGCGCTGATACGCCACGGCGCCGATCCCGGTCTCGGCGGGCGTTTGGCAGAATTATTCTTCGAGGCGGGCATCCACATCATCGAAACAGGGGTAATTCAAAGTCAAGGAAATGAATTCTCGTCTGAGGAATGGAAATTGGAATGGGATGTGCTTGAATCCGATCTCAAAGGATGGGTACCGGATCAAGACATCCAAGAAATGAAGCGATTAGATCAGCAAGCACGCCGGCAAAAGACGCGCCTCCTGCATGTCCCTACTCACTTTGCCTGGGGGCGCGTTTAACAAGTTACGTGCAAATCTCTTTCCTCAGCAACGCCTTTTGAACTTTGCCCATGGCATTGCGCGGTAGATCCTCTCTGAAAACAATCATTTTGGGAGTCTTGTACGGAGCGAGGTGTTCTCGACAAAAGCGGATCAACTCTTCGCCGCTCACAGATTCCGTTTGATGCAACACGACGACCGCTGTGACACGCTCGCCCCATTCCGGATCTGGACAACCGATTACAGCACACGCGGACACCGCGGGATGCTCTACAAGCACGCGCTCGACCTCAGGCGGATAAATGTTGAGTCCGCCACTGATGATCAAATCCTTGGAGCGACCACACAACGTGACGTATCCGTCCGGCGCACGGAATCCCAGGTCACCTGTTTTGAACCATCCATCCTTTGTAAACGCTTGCGCGGTTTTCTCTGGCTGGCGCCAGTAGCCTTTGAAGACATTTGGTCCCCGTAACTGAACATCCCCAATCTCTCCATCTTGCAAGGCATCGCCAGTCTCGGAATGAACTATGCGCACTTCGACACCGGGTAAGGGTAAGCCAACGGAGCCAATCCGCCGCTCGCCATACAGAGGATTAGAGCAATTCATTCCTGTCTCGGTCATGCCGTAGCGCTCGAGCAAGGTATAGCCGAATATGTTTTGGAAGCCGATGAATACTTCGTCTGGCAAACGATCGGAACCAGAAGTGATGAGGCGAACGTGCGATAAATCGTATGGATTGGTTCCCGCAGCTTCCAGCAGCCGTTTATGGATGGTAGGCACGGCCATGAAAACAGTACACTCGCCTGCTGTCAGCATTTCGAGTGTTTTCTTTGGATTGAACTCACGCATCAAAACTGTGCTGGCTCCGGCATGCAGGGCTCCGTGCAGCGCTACGAATAGCCCATGGACGTGGAAAATAGGCAGCACATGCAATAGCACATCAGCCGAGGTCCATCCCCAGGCCTGATGCAGAGATTGGAGATTCGACGTCAGGTTGCCATGGGTGATCTCCGCACCTTTCGGACGCCCGGTGGTGCCGCTCGTATAAACAATGACAGCAGTATCATTATCGGCGCTCAAGTGGCCGCCAGTGCGTACCGCGGTGGGCATATCAAGGCTTCCGGTGGATTGGTAATGAGTGATTAGAGATTGGAATTTATCTGGCTGGTCAGGATCGAGGAAAATGCATTCCTTCAACGCAGGCAACCCGGTACATATCGATTCAATTTTTGCTGGGGGAGACTCGATCGTGAAGAATAATTTTGCCCCGGAGTCTTCGAGGAAATATCTCAACTCATCGGGCGGATAAGCAACGTTTAATGGCAGGCTAATCGCTCCCATGCGTACGGTTGCCAGATGTAGAAGAATGAATTCCAGGCATTTGGAAAGTTGCAATGCGACCCGATCGCCAGCCTGCAAACCCAGACTTCGCAGGTATCCCGCCGTGCGGTTGACGAGTTCCTCTAATTCAGCATAGGTGATCTTTTGCCTGGGTGGGCCAAGAAAATCTAAGGCGATTTTATAGGGATATTTTTGAACATTATCCGTAAACGAATTAAGAAATGACATGATTGGCGTCCCAGCGGTTGGTCGTGGATAAAACTACAGAAAAAGTATAGCATTCTTTTTCAGAACACAGACGGAGGCAATAAAAAGCTGCGCCGGTTTTACCCGGCGCAGCTTTTCAATCAATTTACGTTCGTATTTTATGGAGTGGCTGTCGGCGTGGTGCTCGTAGCACCTGTCCCTGTGCCGCTAGTGCTAGTTCCACCGGTCCCTCCTGTGGCGCCATTGTTTTGCCAGAAGTTGGAGAACTCAGTGTCCCAGCCGGTTGTAGATGTAGTCGGGAATTGATCTTCCGCAAAAGCAGGTGCGTTCTGCAGCGCGTTTGCATTAATCATCAACACAAAACCATTATTAGTCGCATCCCAGCGCAGGAAACCGATCGGAATCGGGATCCAACGCGTGTTGTCGTCAGCCGTCTGAATCACAAGGTATTGGAGGTCGCCAGTTGCCTGATCGATAATCAAATCTTGGACCGTTGCCTGTGTCGTGCCAGCAGCGTTTCCAGTGCCGCCGGTACCCGTTCCACCTCCACCAGTGCTACTCGTAGCAGTTGCGTTGGCGCCCGTGCCACTAGTGGTGGCAGTTGCTGTCGTATCTGGTGCCGCAGTTGCCTGCCCTTGGCCCTGCCCCTGGCCTTGTCCTTGACCCTGTCCACCGATCATGATTGTGGAGCCTATCACCTGAGAAGCCGAAACGACGCCTTGAGCGTTTTGGAGTTGTCCCTGACCGTTACTAGTGCCAGTTCCGGTTCCACCGGTAGTACTCGTGGCAGTAGCATTAGTTCCAGTACCGCCCGTGCTGCCAGTCGTTGTCGTCGCTGTGGCACCCGTAACGTTCCCAGCGGTACCAGTTCCAGTCGTGCTGGTACCATTACCAGTAGAGGGTGTTTCCGCAGACTGCGTACTGCTGGGCATTGTGCCAGTCGCCCAGAAATTCCGAATGTCAACATCCCAATTGCCCGCTGGTTGACCCATGGCAGGCAGAAGAGTATTAATATCCGTATCCGGTGCGTTATTCAGGAAATTCGGGTCGGCTAAAAGAATAAATGCATTTCCTTGCGCACTGGTCGTACTGCCCGTGCTGGTCTGTAACTGAACAGAATTCCAAGGGACCAATACGGTCTTGTTGCTTGTGACACCTGTACCACTGACCTGGACAACCAGATATGCAATACGGGTGTTATCCAAATCTAAAACAAGGTCCTGGACCTGACCTACTTGCGTATTGTTCTGGTCCATAAGCGTCATATTCATCATATTGGATGCACGAGACGGATTGTTTTCACCGGTCACTGGAACGCCAGGAGTCGTCGTTAGATCGCCAGTCGGCGCTTGTGTGGCCGCCTCTGTAGGCGCTTCGGTACCGGTTGCTTCGACGGTGATCGGAGGAACATTTGTACTGGGGACACTGGTGGTTGTTTCCTGACCACCACAAGCTGTCAGCAACAATGCGAGCACAACGATGGTTGACAGTAATAAGCTGAACTTTCTCATACTTTCTTTCTCCTTTCAAACGAATAAATCTTTTTCGGCTGCATGCCTTATAAGCATATTCAATTTAGATAGTGCGACAATGGGGGATGTGCGAAAATTAAAGTTGGGAGTTTCCCCTAGCGGATGGGTAAACTCCTGTAATATTTTTTAGAGATGAATTAGAAAATAAAATGCCCCGCTCTTTTTCCAGAAGAACTTCGTAATATATTACTGCAATTACAAAACCAAGCTTATTGCCATTTTGGAATGCGGGTCAAAATCTTCTCATCACCGAGTTCAGCACAAACCTCTCTCAGACCAGGTAAAGCTCCTCGCCATTTCATATCAACCAGCCTTTCCTGTATAGGAACGTCGTCGCGTAGAGTCGCGAGCTGCCGATAGAGCAAAGCCTCTTGCCAATAGGTTTGCAGACTCTGGGCAAGGCTGGCGGCGCGCCCGGCGCTGATCGAATCTACTTGCCATTTGCCTGGTTCTTTTGGGACCTTTTCGAGACGCCCATAACGCGCTAACACGGCCGACGCAGATTTCGCGCCCCAACCCGGGATGCCCGGATATCCATCCGCCGAATCACCCACGACAGCAAGCCAATCTGGGATCGATCGCGGAGGTACGCCAAATTTTTCGATCACGCTGGTTTCGTCCATCACTGTTTCCCGCCGGCGATCCCAGCAAACGATTCGAGTTCCAGACACCAATTGCGCCAGATCTTTGTCCGGCGAACCAATGACAATTTGGTCTACCGATTTATTTTTGCTAAAGCGCCGGGCGGCTGAGCCAATCGCATCATCCGCCTCGAACTCCACCATGGACCATACGACCAGCCCCAGGGCAGAGACAGCTTTCTCTGCCAGTGAAAATTGCGCCAACAACTTCGGGTCCACGCCCTCTCCCGTTTTATAGCCCGTATATAAATCATTGCGAAACGATTCGATCACATGATCGAAGGCTATTCCAACATGTGTGACCTCGGGACTGGTTAACAGCATTAGCATGCTGCGCAAGAGTCCAAGCGTGGCGCCAACTTCTCTTCCGTCTGGAGCTTTTCGTGGAGGTGCCCCAAAATGATTTCGAAACAGCTCATATGTGCCATCTATCAGGTGAATCTTCATTGAATAAATCCCTTGGAAATGATTTTCATCCATTATAGTCAAAACGGGGCGACCCCTTCGCGGATCGCCCCGTTTGTTTTATGTACCGTCGATGGTTTTAACTGCGGGCAGTCTCAGATTCTTGTTCATATGCTCGTTGCAAATCGGTGATGACAATCTTTCGCATCTTGAGCATAGCCTGGACTACTCTCTGTGCTTTCACCGGATCGGGATCGCTCATCAACTCGCCAAGCGCAGATGGAATGATCTGCCACGATAATCCAAACTTATCCTTCAGCCAGCCGCATTGACTCTCCTCGCCGCCATCGGCTGTGAGTTTGTTCCATAGTTCATCGACCTCTTTCTGGGTCTTGCAGTCCACAAAGAAGGAGATTGCTTCATTGAATTTGAATTCTGGTCCGGCATTGAAACCAATAAATTCCTGGCCTTCCAGCTCAAAATTGACCGATTGGGCGCGTCCATCCGCTCCACGCGAAACACCAAGGACTTTGGAATTTTTGAACACAGATACGTAGAAGTTCATTGCTTCTTCTGCCTGTGTATCGAACCAGAGAAATGGGGTAATCTTTTTCATTTGGTTTACTCCTTTGGAATGTATGAAAACACGTTACTTCAAGTTTTTGCCTGCGCATGGCTTATTCAGCGCGCTCATACCTTTGAAATACCACGCCTGTGGGAAGTGGTTTTGATTCGATTAGCCTCAAATTGATCCGATGTCCCGCGGCGAACAATCTCTTCCCACCACCTAGCACGACAGGATAAACATGCAAGCTATACTCGTCGATCAAATCAGTTTCTGCTAGTGTATGAATCAAAACGCTACTTCCATCCATCAGGATGTTTTTACCAGGTTGTTGTTTCAGCTGGCGAATCGACGCAATAACATTGTTATTGATCAAGTTTGAGTTGCGCCAAGCAGATGCCGATTTCAATGTATTGGATACAACGTATTTAGAGATGCCGTTCATGACATCCCCGAACGGATCGCCCACGGGCATCGGCTCGAAGGCGCCGCCATGGATCTGCCAGGTTTTGCGCCCCAGCAACAAAGCGTCTGCTTCAGAAATCGCTTGAAAGAAATGCTCTCCAATATCGTCATGCCAATAAGGGTGCGTCCAGCCGCCATGGACAAATGCACCTTCTGTATCTTCACCTACGCCGCCCGGTGCTTGAATCACGCCGTCCAGCGATATGAATTCTGCAACGATAATTTTTCTCATGGTAACTCCTCTCAAATAGGTTCTTTACGATGAACTT
>DATHUN010000483.1:0-2938 GCA_035462205.1 Anaerolineales bacterium | reverse complement strand
TGGGTCCAGTTTTCTTATCCTGATTCGCCGGATGGCAAGGGTTGGGTCTACGCCATTTTTGTCACTATCTCTGGCGGAGAACTACGGATTGTGGAGCCTCCTCCAACTCCGGTTCCGCCGGCCTCACCAACTTTGGATTTGACCATGGCTGCGGCCTTTAACATCCAGCCTACCCAAACCCGCATGCCAACCTTTACACCGCCACCGCCTTTGACCGTCCCACAGTTTGCCGACATGAGTTCCGCCCACGCACCCAGCGTCTTCCCATATTTTATTATGGGCCTGGCCTCACTTGGTGTGATCGGGTTACTTGCATCGCTCGTACTGCGGAAGTAATCGGGAGGGACGCGTGCGTAAAGCTAAATTTCTGCTTTGGGTTCTGCTTATCCTTGGGATTATCATTCTCGGCCTGTTCAGCCCGGTCCAACCTGCCGTCCTGGCGCAGCAACCGACCGGTTCGATTCCCACCGTCACGGGAACGCCCCTCGGACCAACGATTCGGGTCGATCCCAGCTTTTCGGAGGGGATCAAAGTGTTTGCGGGGCCCAGTCAATATGACTACCCGGCGATCGGCTATTTGTTGGGAAATCAAACCGTACCAGCTTTGGGCCGCGCGGTGGGCAAGGAAGATTGGATCGAGATCTATTATCCCGGCGTGCCCGGTTCGGTTGCCTGGGTCTATGCATTGTATGTCTCTCTCTCGCCGGGCGCTTTGCTGCCCCCCGTCGAGGTACCTGCAACGCCGACGCCGTTTGCCACACCGACGATCAACCCCACGCTGGAAGCCGCCTTTGTAGGTCAGACAACACCAACTCGTTTGCCCACGTTCACGCCTCCGGCGCCTCTGGAGCTGCCAGCATTTCAAGATGAAACTGCGAATCAGGGTGTCGGTATTCCTGCAGGTTTGCTGATCGTAAGTTTAGGCTTGTTCGGATTTCTGGGTGCAGTCATTTCCTATTTGCGCGGTAGATAGAAAGCCTGCAAAGTTAAACAAAAAAGACCGAGCAATCGGTCTTTTTTGTTTCAAATTGAAGTTAGTTCTGGCAGGAGCACGAACCGCCACAAGCGCATCCGCCCTCGCCATGTTCGTGGCTCTGCGCGTTCGGGCTGTCCACGGCGAAACCGGCGCCGCGCACGGGGTCATTGACGAAATCAATGGTCGCGCCGCGCAAGTAATCAATGGATACTTCGTCCACGACGACTTTGACGCCATTGGCTTCGAGGATCGTGTCGAGATCGCGGAAGTTGTTGTCGAGCGCCATGCCAAAGTTTACACCCGAGCAACCGCCTCCCGCCACATACACGCGCAGGGCATAACCCTCCAGATTTCGTTCGGCAAGAATGTTCTTGATTGCATCCGAGGCGGCGGCTGAGAGGGTAATAACAGACGGTTCAATCTGTGTGATTGTTTTCGTTTCAATTTCTTGTAACATATGTTCTCCTTCAGGAGTAAAGTGGATATATCTTATCAAATTCATTGCCGCCTGTCAACTTGGCTTTTCCGATTAGTTATTCTTGACACAACTCTATTGCGCCTGTAAAATCCCTCTGCTTTCCGGGCGAGAGCCCAAATATCCATTCTCTTAGGAGGAGAATCCCAAATGAACTTCATGCAAGGCATTACCAATTTAGAGAAAATCGCGATCTGGGCCGTGTTTGGAGTGGCATGGCTCGGCCTGGCATATGCGGTTTTCCTTCGGTCACAAATCCTGCGAGAGGATAAGGGAACCGCAAAAATGCAAGAGGTCTGGGGTGCGATTAAAGATGGAGCGAATGCTTACTTACAAAAGCAGCTACGCTCCATTTTGCCGTTAATAGCCATATTAACGATCGCCCTGTTTCTTTCCGTTTATGTTGTTCCCCCCTCGCCAGAGGCGCTGGAGCGCTTCCAGGGGATGTCAGATGCCCAGGTGAAATTGATCATCGGTATCGCGCGTGCCCTGGCGTTCGTGATGGGTGCAGGCTTCTCGCTGGCGGTGGGTCAGATCGGCATGCGCATGGCAGTGGAGGGGAATGTGCGCGTCGCTTCGGCCTCTCGTAAGTCATTCGGTGACGCCCTGCGCATCGCTTATCGCGCCGGAACGATCACCGGTATGCTCACGGATGGTCTCGGCCTGCTCGGCGGAACGATCATCTTCATTGTTCTAGGCATCGCCGCTCCCGATGCGTTGCTCGGCTTCGGGTTTGGCGGTACGCTGCTGGCTTTGTTCATGCGTGTGGGTGGCGGTATCTTCACCAAGGCCGCCGATGTCGGCGCGGACCTGGTCGGTAAAGTCGAAGCAGGCATCCCGGAAGACGATCCGCGCAATCCTGCGGTGGTCGCGGACCTGGTGGGTGACAACGTCGGCGACTGCGCCGGTATGGCCGCAGATATCTTCGAATCCTATGAAGTGACGATTGTTTCCGGCCTGATCCTTGGTTTGGCTCTCTGGCACGCGACCGGCCGCCTCGAGTGGATCATCTTCCCCTTGATCGTGCGCGGCATCGGTGTGCTCTCCTCCATTATCGGTACGTATTTCGTCCGGGCGGGCGCAACCGGCAAGAGCGAAGATGCGATGAGCGCCATCTTCAGCGGCTTCCTGACCTCCGCGGTCATCTCGGCGATTTTGTTCTTCATCGCCGGTTTCCTGTATCTGCGCGGCCCGGAAATGGCGCAATGGGGCGGTTGGTGGCGCTTGCCTACCGCAGTCGGTGTGGGCGTGCTGCTCGCCATTTTGATCGACCGTTTGACAGAATACTTCACAGGTACCCATGCGGCCCCAGTCAACGACATCAAGAAAGCTGCCGATACCGGCCCGGCAACGCTGATCTTAAACGGTGTCTCCGTCGGTTTTGAATCCTCCGTCTGGTCTGTCCTTGTCATCGCTTTGACCATCGTCGCTTCTATCTTTATCTTCGGGACCATTCCGGGTGTAGATCCAGGGGTGCGTGCCACATT
>DATHUN010000482.1:0-4684 GCA_035462205.1 Anaerolineales bacterium | reverse complement strand
CCCCGGCTGCATTCGGGGGGCGCAATGACATATAAAAAGAGACATCCACGTGGATGTCTCTTTTTATATGTCATTGCGCCCCCCGAATGCAGCCGGGGTAGACATCAAGGTCGCTATTCAATTTTCAAAATCTTAAACTTGATCTTGCCGCCGGGTGTTTCCGCTTCGACCACATCGCCTACCTTGTGATCCATCAGGGCTCTGCCAATGGGAGACTCATTCGATATCTTGCCATTCCGCGGATCTGCTTCCTTGGCTCCAACCAAGTAATAGGTCTCTGGATCGAAATTGTCCTCCTGCACCGTAACGGTACAACCCACGCTTACCACATCGGAGCGCGACTTCTCAACGACGACCGCCGTCCGCAATACGGCTTCGATTTCCTGAATGCGGCCTTCCAGAAACGCCTGGTCTTCTTTGGCTTTATGGTAATCAGCATTTTCCGACAGATCACCCATTTGGATGGCAGAGCGTAAGCGTTTGGCAAGTTCTTCACGTCGCGGTCCGGTTAGCTCAGCAAGCTCGGCGCGGAGCTTCTTTTCACCTTCTTGGGTTAAATAGCTGGGTTGATGAGTCATGTTTACACCTCACGTCTAAGGTTTTTCCAAGGGATTAAATAATTTTTGATGTTCTTCGATGGCATAACGGTCTGTCATTCCGGCAATGTAATCACAAACTGTGCGCTCTAAACCACGCTTCTCTATAAAATTGTGGGCGGACTGGGGGAGCATCAATGGCTCGGAGCAATAGCCTTGGAATAAATCCGAGATGATGCGCTCCGCCTTGACCGACATGCGCACCACCCGGTAATGACGGTACAGCTTCTTGTATAAGAAGTCCTTGAGTTCGCGGTTGCGTCGCTGCATATCCTCACTGTAACCGATGACATTATGATTAAGCTTTTGAATATCGAGCGCCGATTTCATGTGGCTTTGCTGTAGTCGCCTGTCGGTCGTTTCGACCATGTCCGTGACCATCAGCCCTACCAATTGCCGGATCATGCGATGACGCGTGATCTCATCCAGATATGGTCCTTGCCACTTGTAGGTCTCGCGTAGAATTTCCCAGAGGGCAATACCGTCGAGCATCTGCGGTGTGATCATCCCGGAACGCAGACCGTCGTCGAGGTCGTGGGTAGTATAGGCGAGTTCGTCGGCGACATTGGCAATTTGCGTTTCGAGATTGCCGCGCAGGTCGGGATTAAAATCACGGGCATCGGAGAGATCGTATTCCGATTCGTGCTTGACCATTCCCTCGCGAACCTCCCACGAAAGGTTCAAGCCGGGGAACTCAGGGTAACGCTGTTCCAGTTCTGTGACGATACGCAGCGATTGTTTGTTGTGATCGAAGCCACCATAATCTCTCATCAGGCGGGAGAGAGCCACTTCACCGGAATGCCCGAAGGGAGAGTGACCCAGGTCATGGGCGAGACAGATCGCCTCGACGAGATCCTCATTGCCGCCGAGGGCGCGCGCCAGCGTCCGGCCGATCTGAGCAACTTCGAGCGTGTGGGTGTGGCGGGTGCGGAAATAATCTCCTTCGTAGTTGATGAATACCTGAGTTTTATACTCAAGGCGGCGAAAGGCTGTGGTATGGAGGATGCGGTCGCGGTCGCGTTGAAAGGAGGTACGGTATTGCGGCTCGTTATCCAGGTAGGCGCGTCCCTTCGAGTCGCGACTGCGTGTGCCGTAGGGCGCGAGACTCTTATCCTCAATCTCCTCGAGTTGCTGACGGGTGAAATACATGGGTCCCTTTCAGATGCAAATGTCATTGCGAGACTTCGTGAAGCAATCTCCGCAAGAGGAAATTACCACGCCGCCAATGAATAGCGGCTCGCAATGACAATATGTATGGAAATGGGGCGAGAGGGGGTCGAACCCTCACGGTGTCTCCACCGACGGATTTTAAGTCCGTTGCGTCTGCCGATTCCGCCATCGCCCCGGCAGTAGAATTTTACTATAAATCTGCAGCAGTTTTCATTGGACATAACTACGATTCATCCAAAAATGTGTCCTAAAATATGGGTTCTAACCGGTTACAGCAAAATCATGGTACATTGCCCACAGGAGTCTAGCGTATGGAAGCCATGCCTTACATTTTACGCGGTGTGATCCTGCCTCTTGTGATTGGGGGCATGCTGGCTTATATGTATCCCAGTGTGCAGGTTTATTTCAAGAGAGCATCGTCGATTCGTGGTGGGAGAGTAAACAAGCTTTTGGATGAGTATAGGATAGTACGGCAATCTGCCGAAGATCCATCCTTTTTAATCACACGCCTTGTTTTTCATTTGGCAAGCTTATTGGGACAACTAGCCCTTTTGATTCTTGTCACTGCCATTAATTTAACTAGCTTATTGGGAAACTTTTTAGGATTGATTCTGTATGGATACATTGCAGCATCTTGCCTGGTTCAAGTAAACATGATCCAGAGCATAGTTAACAACGCCGCTGCATTCGATACATATCGAGACAAGACAATAGCGAACCTAAAAAGACTAGGCGGCTTTCCGGATGATTTAGACAAACAAGAAACAGAAAAGCAGTAAGGATAGAATGACATCGGTTTTTATGTCACTTTGAGACTCTTCGCTACGGTCAATGTGACACTTCCACTTCTAGTTGACAGACTTTCCTTCCGGGGTGCTCAAGCTGCGGAAAATTATCGAGTAACGAAGCGCATCCACGGCGGGAATGCTGTGCTGCCACTCATTTCGTGCGGCGCCACGGAGCAAATAAATTGAGCGCGGCTCAGCCGTCAGGGAGTAGCGTTCCCAGGAGAGACCCGCTTTACGTCGAAAACGGAAGTTGCATGCAGAGAGGAGTGAGATGCCAATGACATCACCGAAGACAGCTCGATCGCAGTGCCAGCCAATGGCAGCACCTGCTCCATACTCAATCACCTGCGCCAGTGCCAGATCATCCGTCACGAGTCCTGCAAAAGAAGCGGCTGGCTCACGTATCTTTTGGAGGAACGCAGGGATTTCTTCCACCTGCTTGACCCTGCTCTTGCCGATATCATACTGCCAGCCGTAATAGATAACACGTCGCTTGGCAGCGAAGCCATGGAATTCATATTCCTTTAGGGGAAGCTCGCGGATGTGATCGACAAGAAACCGCTCCTCGTCAGCTGGCAGAATATCCGTTTGATAACGAAACCCTTCCGGTGGGAGAAGCTGAGTTTTCTTTATCATTTAAATTCTCCAACGAAGATGATTTGATCCTGCTAGAACGATGTACGCTGCGACCGATCTGATTACACCCCTAAGATCTTACCAGTATCGAAATTTCCAAAATCTACGGCCGGTCTTTAGCTCGTCTAAAGTAATAAGACTGCTCGTGCTCATTCTTCCTATTTACCTTTTCCAACTCCCAGCCTTCCGCGATGAGCCGTTGCTGGAAGGCATCCCACTCCGTGTGGGCTACATTAAAGTGGACTTCAATCGTATCGTGTGTAGCAATCGAGTTAAGCGTTGAATCTCGCTTAGCGACGAAGTCAACTTTATCCTGCTCGTTCTGACGGACCGAAACACGCAATACTTCCCACTTCATTTTAAAATGCTTTCGAGTCGTGAATCGTTGTCACGGTTTAACAGGTAACGGGCGCGCCAGTCTTTGATCACAAAGGGAAGATAGAGGATCAGCATGGTGATGATGCCGATTATTTCCATGTAGATAATGTACAGGGGCCAGGGCGGAAGCAAGTCGAGCAGGCTCGGTGTATCCGGCTTGTGGTTGATCATCAGATAGTTGCTGCCAAGGTAAATGTTAACGAAGAAGATGATCGCAGCGTATATATTCATCCACACAAACACCCGCAGCATAGACTTCCACGTCGGGCGAAATCCTTCGACGACGGTCATGAATATTGCGGAGGTAATAATCAGTCCATGAGAGAGGAAATACTGGAAAAATACAAAATGAGGGAAGCCATACCTGCCAATCCCCGGCGTTGCCAGTGCCTGGATCGCGCCGCCGATGCCCATGAAGTACATAAATTCATAGACGCGGTAACTTTTTGTGACGAGCATGTACGCGCCGGTCCACACCAGCAGGCTGCAGAGGTGCAGGGGCAACATAGTTTGGATCGTCCATGTGCCGTACACATAATTCCAGTAATGCCAGGCAGCTTCATTGATCACAAGAACCACCGCAAGCAGCCAGCGTAGGGCAGCCTTGGTCCCATCGCTCGCAAAGCGAAAACGGATCAAATACAGATTCAGCAGAACCAGGAACACAATTGCGGCCCAATGCGTCACGCCCCAATATTCAAATGCCGCGCCCTGGTAATTGGCATCAAAGAACTGATTCATGCGGGCTATTTTACTTCGAAATTGCTAAACACCCCGTCCTGCTCATGTTACAAAAATAAACGCCCCCGGGTACCCGTGTCACTCACCGAAAAGCACCGGGGCGGTGGGCGCGAGCGATTGTCGCGACCACCATCGCCCCGGTAGATTGTGCCGGGAAGAGTGTCATGCTCTCGGAGAGAGATTCTTCGCTCCGCTCAGAATGACGCGTTTTAGATGGCTAGCGTCTCACCTTTACTTTGTGATCTGATAGCCGGGCAGCCGATCCAGCACACTGGCATTCGAGGAGAGATGGACCTCATCCTCGTCGATGTTCGAGATCCAGGTGACAGGAATCAGCTTGCGCTCCTTGAACAGGACTCCCTCGTTGACCACAAA
>DATHUN010000481.1:0-12469 GCA_035462205.1 Anaerolineales bacterium | reverse complement strand
TTTTTCGCCATACCCGCGCTCCTCTATCTCTGGTGGAATGCAAGCATAATACAACCCCCATTCCTTCAAGTCAATAGGACAAGTTTAGTAGGAAAACCTGCCCGACTGTGGCTAGGATACCGCGATTAAAGCCTTTAGATTTTCAATGGGCGTCAATGGAGCAAGATCACAGCCGGGCCAGACGGCATCCACACCCGCTTCTTTCGCCCCGCGAACGGCTGCCGTGATCTCGGACTCATCTCCCTGTTCAAGCGTTGCAACAGGATCGAGATTCCCAAACAGGAGGATATCTTTGAGCATGGCGCGTGACAGCATAAGATCGTTGGTCTGATCTACAGAGACTGCGTCGGCACCAGTTAGTGCGAGCAACCCTACGGCTCGATTCGTATTTCCACACACGGAGAGGACGGTTGCTCCCGGCAACCTTGAGATCAATTGCTGCACCGACGGAAAGACAAATTGCTCGAACATGGTGGGACCAATAAAGCCTGGCGAACCGCCCATTTCGTGAACAGTGATGAAGTCGGCACCCGCGTCGCGATAGGCGGCGCCACATTGTGATAGAAAGTAAGCAAGCTGAAAGAGGGCATCCCGCACCGCGTTTGGTTCACGCTTCATCTCAGCAAATAAACTGCTGGACTCAGTCAGATATAAGAGCAAAGTATAAGGACCAGGAATAATTCCACTGATGACAATGTCACTGCCAATATCTTCCTTAAGAAGCCGGATGGCATCCCGAATCAAGTCTAATCTGCCTTTGTGTACAAAGTCTGCACGGTCAACTAAGGTTTGATTGATATACCGAGTGGAAGAAAACAGAAATTGGGCGGGCTGTGGAAACAGATGATCGCTATTTTCATAGAAATTGAGAGTTGCCCCCAGCGCTTCGGCGGGCGCACAAAGATCCAAAGGCAACGCCGCGGATGGCATCCCCGTCAGGCGGAAGGTGCTCGCGGCGGCTTTCGCCATTTTCTGCGCATCGTGATGGACTTCATGAAGGCTGAATCCCTCACGATTGAGTCCTTCCGCTGTGACGTGGATCAAACCGCTGAAGGTAGGAACCTTATCAGTTTTATGACCAGCTAATAATGAGAGAATTTCTTCACGCATAATATTTATAGGGACACGATGTGCACGTGCGCCTATTTTACCGCTTTCACAATTGCGGCGACGTGTTCCGCCGTATTCCCGCAACACCCGCCCACAACCCTGGCTCCCAACTCCACATATTTCTTTGCATACGTCGCCATATCTTCCGGTCCCATATCATAGACACCTTGTTCCGTTTGAATGTCCATGTGCGGGACGCCGGCATTTGGCTTGACCCACAGTGGAACGTTCGGAATCGTTGCCGCATATTCTTTGACAACCGCTTCCATGTTCTCCAGGGTGGTTCCACAATTTGCCCCGATCATGGTCGCACCCATCTCACAATAGCGCTTGATGACATCCTTTGGTTTGACACCCATCATCGAGCGTGTGCCGCGGTCATAGCTGAAGGAGACGACAATGGGCAGATCGGTGACGGATTTGGCACCTTCAAAGGCGGCAGTCGTTTCTTCGAAGGAGAACATTGTTTCGATAAGCAACAGATCCACCCCGCCCTCCGCCAAGGCTTGTGCTTGTTCGGCAAAGGTCGCTTTGACATCGTCTGCATCTAATGGGCCGTACGGCTTAATCAACGCACCAACCGGTCCCATGGAACCGGCGACCATGACGCCGTCATTGCGAGAAGCAGCGGCTTTGCGGGCGATCTCTGCTGCGCGCATGTTCACCTCGGGAGTGCGGTCCTGATATTTGGAATCTTTCATGCGCATGCGCGTCCCGCCGAAGGTACAGGTGAGGATGATGTCCGAGCCGGCATCCACGAAGGATTTTTCGAGCTGATACAACAGGTCCGGGTTATCGATGATCAAGTCCTCCGGTGGACGGCCCGGCTTGAGTCCCATCTTCTGCAAGTTCGAACCGGTAGCTCCATCAGCGACGAGGATTTCCCCGGCGTTGAGTCGTTCTAGAAATTTGTTCATTGTCACCTCATGTGCCCTTGTAGAGTAGGGCAGCTGCCCTACTCTACAAGGGCACAAATTATTTCATAAAATTCTTTGCCATCGGATCCACTTGACGATTGGGGATCAAATGGGCGATGTGTTCAAATGGTTCGCTCATGTGCGGGAAACTGGTGGCGAGCATGAACTGGTTTTGAAATTCCGGATCGGTCGGGAGCTCGAACCGTTCCACCCGGCGCGTGACCGAATCGATTTCGTTGCGCTTTTCAACGTTGAGCAAGGCGATCCGCGCGCCGTCGCCGGCGGCATTGCCGACTGCATACACATTCTCCAGCGCACAGTCGGGGATCAAACCGATCAGCATCGCCTTCTCTTTATCGATATAACTTCCAAAGCCGCCAGCGAGAATGATTTTATCAGGGCTTTGTAATCCGCTGCGTTTTAATAATGTACGCGCCGCCGTAAATAAAGCGGCTTTTGCCAGTTGAATTTGCCGCACATCCTGCTGGGTCATCGGGATATCTCTGCCAATCGATGTTTCCTCGGCCCAGGCGATAACATATTCCCAGCCATTCTCGCCTTCCCGCACGCGCTTCGAATTCAAATTCTTCTTGAATTTGCCCCGCGAGTCCACGATGCCGGCGCGGAACAATTCTGCAACTGCGTCGATGATCGCAGAGCCGCAGATGCCTTTGGCTTTGCCAGTATTCCATTCCTCTTCACCGACGATCTTATAACGCGGTTCGAGCGTCTTCTCATCGATGTGAACACGCTCGATCGCTCCCGGCGCGGCGCGCATTCCGTATTCCACGTGCGCGCCTTCGAGGGCGGGACCAGTCGGGGTGGAAGTACAAACCAATCGCTTGCGATTTCCAAGGATAAGTTCGGCGTTCGTACCGACGTCGATCAACAGCCAGTTCTCATCCTGCTTGTGAGGTTCTTCCGCAAGGATCATCGCGCTGGTGTCCGCGCCCACAAAGGATGCGATTGTCGGCAGTACATGGATGTTTCCCGAGGCGTTGATCTGTAATCCGAGTTCGCGCGCCTTGATATCCATGGACCTGTGTATGGTTGGAACAAATGGTGCAAGTCCTAAATCTTTGGGATGCAAATTCATAAGAAGATGATGCATGGTCGAATTGCCGACCAGCACCATTTCGAGGATTTCTTCTGTTCTGATACCGGCCGTCTTTGCCGCTTGGTTCAATAATTTATTTAACGTAGCGATGATGGCTTTGTGCAGTTTCTCCAAGCCATCTTTGTGTTCGATCGAGTATTGGATGCGCGACATCACATCTTCGCCATAGACGATCTGCGGATTCATCTCGGATTCCGCTGCCAGCATTTCCCCAGTTCTCAGATTGCATAGATATAACGCGACGGTCGTCGAGCCAATATCGACTGCTGCGCCGTAGCTGTCTTCCACGTATCCCGGCTGGACTTCGATCACTTCCTGATCCTGCCAAACGGAGACGGTCACATTCCACTTTGCTTCGCGCAGCGTGGACGATAGAGTCCGTAGACATTGATAGTCAACTGTGAGATCGAACCAGCGCGGCAGGTTTTCCTCGCCGCGGCGGACAAGGCTCATGGACGTTTCGAGTCCCTTGGCGAGACGTTCCCAATCGGCAATTGGACGCTCTAGATTCGGCGCCGTCATCGAGACATAGTATTTGCGTATGGATGGCTTGATTTCGATCGCGCGTTCGCGGGCGCTCTTGCGGACGATCTGTTTATTGCCGCGGCTCTCTTCAGGGACATTAATAAGAATATCGCCAAGCACTCGACACTGGCACGATAGACGGACCTGTCCGATTTCCCAACCTTTATCTTTTAGTAACTTGGGCCTGCGCTCCAGGTAAGCGCGCTCTTCGCGTCCCATAGGGGAGAGGTTCTCGCGCTTCGAGTCGATGTTGTACTTCTCGAAGCGACCTTCCTCCACCAGCACCATACACTTGCCACAGGTGGCGTTCTCGGCACAGATCGATTCGATCTCCACACCCAGTTCGCGCGCTGCGGCACGGACGGAGGTACCCTCGTCCACCTGTCCACGACGACCGGAGGGTTGGAGAATGATGGTGTGTCTTTTGGTCATTGCAATTTTGCGTAAGGGACGGCAGGCGCCGTCCGCTACATGTCATTCCTACGTGGAATCTCAATTTTGGCAAATTCCGCTTCGAGTTCTGCCAGGACCGCTTCCGCGACCTCTTCGGGTGATCCATCCCGCTCTACCCAATCCCCGCGCTTGTATTGGGCGGAATAATCAGATGAAGATGTTAATCCTTCTGCCATGGCATAGGCGTCGATCTTATCTTGAATTTTTTGCGAAAGTTGTTTTTTCACCGTGCGCCCCTCGCCTTCTACTGTGAAGGATTGGGGAATGTGTTTCCAGTACATAATTCGATAACGAGCCATATTCACCTTAATATTATATATAATTTCGTAGGGCTGGATTTTACGGGAGGATAGGTGGTTGGTCAATGGAGAAATCCCTAGGTTTCTGTACGTTTCTTAGGATAGATGGAATAATTACAAACATCTTTTGCCGCAGGAGTACCGATGGACAGAATTTTAAACTGGGGACTGCTCTCCACAGCTCGCATCAACAGCGACCTGATCCCACCACTCAATGCTTCCCACCGGAACCGCTTAATGGCGGTCGCATCGAGGAGCCAATCCAGCGCCGATGCCTATTCTGCAAGATGGAATATCCCGCGCGCCTACGGCAACTATGAAAGCCTGCTCAATGATCCGCAAATCGATGTGATCTACAATTCTCTGCCAAACGATATGCATGCCGAATGGACGATTAAAGCCTTGCGGGCGGGCAAGCATGTTCTCTGTGAAAAGCCAATCGCGCTCACTCTTGCCGAGATGGATGCCATGGAGCAAGCCGCAAAAGAGACAGGACGCGTCTTAGCCGAAGCATTCATGTATCGCCACCATGCACAAACCTTGAAAATCAAAGGGATGATCGATTTAGGCGATTTGGGAAAAATCCAGCTGATTCGTGGAGCATTTACGTACACACTGGATCCAGCCGATCATGGTCGCTGGCTGACTCAAAAGGGTGGCGGCAGTATCTGGGACGTGGGGTGTTATCCAATTTCTTACGCGCGCACCATGCTAAACGCAGAACCGACGGAAGTCTTTGGCTGGCAAAGCCTAAGTACGGGGGGCAGCGATCTGACCTTTGTTGGGCAGATGAGATTTGAAGATGGGCTTTATGTCCAATTCGATAGTGGCTTTTTATCTCCTGTGCGAATGTTCATGGAAATTGTTGGATCTGAAGCGGTCCTGAATATTCCAAATCCGTTCAAGCCTGGGTTCGATAACGAAATCTATTTGACGAGAAATGAGAGAACCGAAACGATCCAAATTCGGGGCGACGAATTGTATCTTGGGGAAGTGGAAGATATGTATGATGCTATTCTGCACGGCAAGCCACCGTTGGTCAGCCTGGAGGATAGTCGTAGAAATACGGCTGTCATCGTCGCTTTGCTTGAATCAGCAAGGAGCGGAAAACCTGCTAAGTTGCAGCCTTTGTGATTTCTAACAAAGGTCTCAAAGAAATTAACACGCCAATCTCTCGAAAGGCCCCGGGGAGAGGCTCTGGTTTTATTTCTCGATTCTTCGTTGTGCAGGGCACACCGTCCCGAAGCGGTGTCCTTCGGGAGGATGACATTGGTAGAAATATGCATGACCTCTTGTGAGTTTTCACAAGAGGTCGTTTATCTACTCTGATAGTGTAATCTTGCCTGTTCGAAAGAAGTGACCCGGCTCGACGCCAATTTTCTGGGCAAAATGAATGCTTAACAATTGGATGGGTATAATTTCCATCAGTGGCAAACCAATGACGGGGACATCCGGGATCTCGATTTGCCAATCATTCTTTTCTGCACCAATCCAGAACGCGTTTACCTGATATCTTCGCAAATCCTGGAATAAGCGTTGGTTAAGTTCCTTGGTGTTGCCGGAACCGGCGAAGATCAGTGTCGTCAGATCGGGTGTAGCAAGCTCCAAGGGACCGTGACGGAATTCACCCGCTTGATAAGGTGTCGCCATATATTTGGATGCTTCACCGAGAATGAGCGCGCCCGTGTACGCGGAGGCAAGGGAAACGCCGCGCCCGAGTATTGCCAATCGTTGTGGAAAACCAATGGTTTTGCCAATCTGTTCCACACGGCTTTCCCAATTTGCGAGATAGGATTCCATCGCATCAGCTGTTTGTCTCAGCTCATCGCGTGCTGTTTCCACATCCTTGCCTAGCAAAGCCAGCGAGGCAAGTTGTCCCACAGCCAGAGTGTTCACATAGGTTCTCGTGGAAACTGTCTTCTCCACATCCGCCCGAATTTGAACATGAACCTGGACTGCTTCTGCAAGTGGGCTCGCCATATCGTTTACCGTCGCAATCAAGGCCTTCGCTTTCAGTTGCAGAGCGGATACAATTTCGGCGGATTTGCCAGATTGGGAAAATATCCAGAACAATGTCTTTGGTGTGACCAGCTTCGGTGTGTGGTGAATGAGTTCTGCGGTATCTATCCAAAGGGCGGGCAGTCCCGCTTCGGCGAGGATTAACCAGGCGGGATAGGATGCATACAGTGAACCGCCCATGCCCGTCACGACGATGCGATCAAAGTCCTGATTGCGAAGGGCTTGGGCAACGGGCGCCAGTGAAATGCCGTCGAAAGGATCGAGCGCATTTCGCAATTGATCTGGCTGGCTCAGAATATCAAGAATGTAGGGAATGGTTGTCATAGCTTCTCACTTAGAATCATATAGGCGCCGCCGTAGATACCCGCATAATAGCCAAGCTTTGCTGGCAGGATTTGCACGCGGTCAAACGGCACCATGGGAGTAGGAGTTTTTAGATTTTGTTCAAGGGTTGGCAAAAACAGGTCGGCGCTTTTCATTACCCCACCACTTAGCACAAGCACATCCGGGACGAATAAAGTTATCACGTTGATGATACCCAAGCTAAAATCACGGGCTGCTTTTTGCATGACCTCGACGGCGATTGATTCCCCGGCGCGAGCAGCTTCTGCAACCATACGCGCGGTAAGATGATCTGAACGTTCGAGTGTATTCAGTTGTTCTGCGCTCATGATATTTCGCGCAAAGTTGGAAATTGCCGTGCCCGATACCAAACTTTCCCAGCAGCCGCGATGCCCGCAATAGCATTCGGGTCCGGCAGGATCAATTAGTTGGTGGCCGCCTTCGGGATGTGAACCGTCCACGCCGCGATAAATTTGTCCATCGACAATAAGAGCTGTGCCTACTCCGGTCCCCACAGTGACCGCATAGAGGCGTTTTGCTTCCCGACCTGCACCTTGCCAATATTCGCCGAGTGCAGCAGCATCGGCGTCATTTTCAAGAACGACTCGCACATCGAAAGCATGCGTGAGGTGCTCCACGATGGGAACGTTGCTCCATCCTTCGAGTGTATAAGGATTATTGACCAGTCCACGTTTTATATCGAGCGGACCGGTGCAACCGATTCCAATTCCGAGGAGCGCGGCATTGACGGAATCAACGGTCTCGTGAATGAGCTTCTCCATCAAACGGAGCCCGCGCTCCGGCCCGATGGCGGCGATGCTCGCTTCTTTCTGACCGAGAAGCTGCCCCGTCGAATCGAACGCACCCACGCGGACGAGTGTCCCGCCAATGTCCATCCCAATGGCAACCGGCTGATTCATCCCTTGACGGCTCCGGCAGTCAACCCGCTGACGATGTAACGCTGGAAGAGGAGCGAGAGCAGTACCGGAGGGATCGCCGCCAGCACACCACCGGTCATCATGCCGCCTACGTCGACGACATAGCGGCCGGTGAACTCGGCAATTGCTACCGGTACCGTCTTGGCGCTGACTGTACTGGTGAGGATCAGAGCGAAGAAGAATTCATCCCAGGCGCTGAGGAAGACAAAGAGACCGGTCGAAACAAGTCCCGGCGCGGAGATGGGCATAATGATCTTCCACAGAGTTTCCAGGCGAGTTGCTCCATCGATGCGCGCCGCGTCTTCCAGTTCGATCGGAATAGTATCGAAAAAGGCTGCCATCAACCAAATGGCGAAGGGCAACGCGAAACTTAGATATGTGATGATCAAAATATAGGGTGAGTTAAACAAGCCAAAGCGAGTGGCAAAAAGATAAAGCGGAATGACCAGCGAAATTTCGGGAATCATACGTGTGCCAAGAATGCCAATCAGGAGAGACTGGCGAAATGGGAATTGCAATCGGATCAGTGCATAGGCAGCCAGTGAACCAAAGACGAGCGCGATGATGGTCACGGAAGAAGCAACGCGCAGAGAATTCCATAAGGTAATGCGAAATGTTTGCGCCACCTCTGATGTGCCTTGTGAGGGCAAAAGAATATTGATGTAATTCTGCAGCGTGGGATTCTGGGGAATCCAATGAATGGGCGTGGAGAGCAATTCGGAGCGCGAGGAAACGCTGGAAATAATCAGCCAAGCCACAGGGATGTAGATGAAAATAAGAGCGACTACAACTAGCAGGGTCAACCATAGCAGGCGGAGTTTCTTTTTCACAGTTTTTCCTCGGGGCGATAGAGCACACGAATGTAAATGAATGCCAACACAAGAGTAAAGATTGAGATCAGGAAGGAAAGTGCCGAGCCGCGACCGGCGTGGCCGAAACTGAACATTTCGAGATAGGTGAGGTAGGAGATCGTTACCGTTCCGTTGGCGGGACCACCGTTGGTGATGACGTAGATAATGTCGAAGACGCGGAAGGCTTCCACCGTGCGGATGATTAATGCGACAAGAATCGCAGGGCGAAGCAACGGCAGGCGGATGAACCAGAAATATTGCCAAGCAGTCGCGCCATCGACAGCGGCAGCCTCCTCCAGGTCCACGGGCAGCGTGGCGAGGGCGGCTTGCAGAATCAAGGCGATAAAGGGAACGCTATGCCAAATATCTGCCAGGATCACGAGGTTCATCGCTACGTTTGGCATAGTCAGCCAGGGAATATATTTATTAATAAGTCCAAGTTGGTATAAAAGTCCGTTGAGGGCGCCATAATCGGCGTTATAAATCCAGCGCCACATCGTGCCGTTGACGATGGTCGGCACAGCCCACGGAATGATCAGACTCGTGCGCAGGAATTGCCAGCCCGGTGGATGAGCGTGAATCAATTGCGCAATGGCAAGACCGAGGACGAGCTCCAATCCGACAGAGACGATCGTGAAATAAAGAGTGCGACCAATGCTCGCCCAAAAGATGGGCTCGCCTAACAATGCAAGATAATTACCGAACCCCACGAACGTCTGCTGCAGATTAATGCCGCGCGGGACCTCAAAGAAACTTAGATATAGAGTCGATAAAATGGGCTGAAGGGAGATGCCCGCGATAATTAGAAAGGCAGGCAAGATTAATGCCAAACCGATCAACGCATCTTGTTGTGCCAGGGTCCGCTTACGTCGCATAACCTCTCCAAGACGGATGGGGACGCGCAGTCCCCATCCGTTAAAACGAATCGTTTACTTGGCTAATTCAACCCATTTGGCAGCGGCATCATCCAGTGCTTGTTTTGGCGTTTTTTGCTTGGTCAATGCTTCCTGTAAGGCAAGCTGCAGCGCCTTGGATGCCTCCGGATAATACGGCACCTTCGGGCGCACATGCGCGTACTGGAATTGTTCGTTGAACATCGGCACGGTCACCGCGTTGGCGGCATTGTAGCCTTCCAGTTGCGTCAAATTCTCGCCTTCGAAGCTGGTCTGCCACATGGGCAGCAGATGGGCAGAATATTTATTTTGGATGGGTTCGGAAGTGAGGAATTCAATGTACTTCCAGGCAGCATCTTTATTGGGCGAGGTCGCCGCGACCGAAAAGCCCATCGAGCCGTTGATGGAAGCACTCTGGACGCTAGAGCCTTCAAAGGCGGGGATGAGCGCCATCTTGATCTTGCCCGCCACCTGGGATTGGTCCTTTTGTAAATTGACCAGATCGTACATGTAAACCCAGTTCAATGCAAAAGCAGCTTTACCCTGTGAGAATACGTTGCGGACGTCTTCTTCCACGTAAGAGATCGAGGACGGATTGGTGTATCCATCATCAATCGTCTTGACCATCCACTCGAGGGTCTTGACACCGATATCGTTGTTGAAGGCCGGCGCGCCTTTGTCATCCACCAGCGAACCGCCGTTGCCGTACAGCAAGACAACCCAATCACAAATCGCAGCTTCGGCCTGTCCCCACGACCAGACCAGGGGATATTCCACGATACCCTTGTCTTTCAAGACCTTGGCTTGCGAGAGCAGCTCTTCCCAGGTTGCCGGCGGGGCGTCAAAGCCAGCTTGCTTGAGCATATCTTCGTTATAGTAGAAATACTTCTCGTCCAACAACCAGGGCATGCCGTAGATTTTGCCGTTGACCGTGGTGATGTCCCAAGCGGCGGGGAAGATCTTGTCATGCGTCTCCTTGCTGACGCGATCGGTTACATCTAATACATAACCAGCCTTGGCGAACTCTGCATACCAGATATCATCCACCAGGAAGACGTCGTATGCTGGCGGGTTGGATGCCATGGCGGTGGTGATCTTGTCGTGCAGGGCATCGTACGCCACGTACTCGATCTCTACTTTGATGTCTGGATTCGCTTTATTGAATTCCCCAACGATAGCATTCATTTCATCGACCGTAGGTCCGGCCTGTTCCATGGCTAACACGTGAATCGTCGCGGGACCTGCAGCGGGCTTCGGCTGGCAACCCACTATGCTCGCGATCAATACGATCGCAATGAGCGCGAACAAGATTGAACGGACTGTTTTCATCTTTCTCTCCTTTATGAAATTTGACTCGATTCGAACAATACTAGGCGTGATACTGTCGCGGGACCTCCTTTAGATTTCTTCACTCTGTACGCTGAAAGTGAAAGTAGAATTCACTTTTATCCCCATTGGAAACGGACCAGCAATACTCCACCGGTTCTCCACTGGATGTACGCGCAATGATCTGACTCAGGATCGCCGGTGTACCCGCCTTTGCCTTAAGATAGCGAGCCTCTGTTTCAGTCAATGCGACGGGCTTGATGGTGTGGTCCATGATTGAGATGGTGATATCATATTCTTCACTCAAGACCTTATACAACGATTCGTCTTTAGACCAATTGTGCTTTTCCAAACCGGGGAAATGCTGGGTGGAAAGACAAGCTGTCTCGAACAGGATCGGGACATTGTCTGCCTGGCGGACTCGGATGATCTCGAGGACCGGGTCAGCTTCCGAAATGCGGAGTGCCCGGGCAATCTTACCGGTTGCCTGAATCACATTCTGACTGACGAAGCGGCTGCTTGGCTCGCGCCCAATGGAGCGCATCTGCTCGGTAAAGCTCAACTTGCCCGCCGCGATCGATGCCATGATCGGCTGGCGGACAAACGTCCCGACACCGTGTTTCTTCTCCAGCCAGTTTTGACGAACCAGCTCGTCCAGGGCGCGGCGTACCGTCAGGCGGCTGACCTTGTAAAGCGCTGCCAGTTCCCATTCGCCGGGCATTGCTTCACCCGGTTTGAGCTGTCCGTTGACGATCAGATCTCGCAGGTTACGCTCGATCTGGTCATAGAGGGGGAGCTTGCTTTTTGTATCAATTGCAAAGAGGTCTTTTTCCATAGATATATAGATGTCAATACATCTATTATAGGAAGATTTTATCGCCAGTCAAGACTAGGTTTTTACTGGTGTGTAGAAAGCGAAGTGCCTGCCAACCAACCGGTTGTCCAAGCCGATTGGAAGTTAAATCCGCCCGTGATGCCGTCAATATTCAGTACTTCCCCCGCAAAAAATAAGTTATCAATGATGCGGCTTTGCATCATTTTGAAATCTACTTCATTAAGCTTCACACCGCCACAGGTAACAAATTCCTCTTTGAACTGGCCTTTGCCCTGTATCATAAATTCACCGGTAGTCAACTCCTGCGCCAGTCTCCGTAGCTCCGCTTTCGATATATCTGCCCAATTCTTTTCGCCAACAAGCTCAACTAGCTGCTTCCACAACCGCAACGGGATTTGTGAAAACGCTGGGTTGGTAGAAACCTTCTTGCGGGCATTTTCCTTCCAGTCTCTGTTACGATTCAAAACTTCCAAGGCTTTTTCAAAAGGTAGATCGCCGAGCCAGTTCACGATTAATTTTGCTCGATATTTCGTTTCATGTAATTCACGCGCACCCCAGGCAGAGATTCGCAGAACGGCAGGTCCGCTCATTCCCCAGTGGGTGATCAGCAACGGTCCGCGCTGAACGATGGAATCCATTTTCAACGTGACGTTTTCCACTGACACGCCTGCCAATCCATCAATGCGCTGATCTTTTATATTAAATGTGAATAGCGAAGGCACAGGCTCTGCGACCGAATGTCCAAGCGACTGGATGATTTCAAGAGTCTTGCGGTCGCTTCCGGTCGCGATCAATAATTTCTTGGTGTGGATGGTAGAAACCTTCGCTTCCTGCCGGACCTCCA
>DATHUN010000480.1:0-20128 GCA_035462205.1 Anaerolineales bacterium | reverse complement strand
GTGCACAAGGGCAACATCATGAAGTTCACCGAAGGCGCGTTCAAGGATTGGGGCTATGCTCTTGCCAAACGCGAATTCCGTGACAGTATCGTGACCGAGCGTGAAACATGGATTCTGGGGAATAAGGAAGCCAACCCGAATCTCACCGTGGAAGAGAACGCCAAGATGATCGACCCCGGCTTCGACATGATGAGTCCCGCCCAGCAGAACGATATCAAATGTGAAGTCGAAGAGGCTCTAAAATTGTGGGACACCCACGGCGTAGGCAAGTGGAAGAAGATGCTCCTGATCAAGGACTCGATTGCGGACGTGAGTCTGCAGTTCACCATCATCCGCGCCCGCGATTACGATGTGATTGCTACAATGAATCTCAACGGGGACTACCTCTCCGATGCGCTCGCCGCCCAAGTCGGTGGCATTGGCATTGCTCCCGGCGCGAATATTAACTACGAGACTGGTCACGCCATCTTCGAAGCGACTCATGGCACCGCACCCAAGTACGCCGACCTGGACAAGGTCAACCCCGGTTCGGTCATTCTCTCTGGCGAAATGATGTTCCGCTATATGGGCTGGAGCGAGGTCGCAGATCTGATCGTGAAGGGCATGGAAGGCGCGATCAACGATAAGACCGTCACGTATGACTTCGCCCGCCTGATGGAAGGCGCCAAGGAAGTGAAGTGCTCCGAGTTCGCCACTGCGATTATCCAGCATATGTAATCTAAAAGAAGTAAGAATCAAAAGGTCATGCTGTTGGAGCATGACCTTTTGATTCTTACTAGAAGATAGTCTGGTTCACTTCTCTACTGTGATATCAACCTTCATCCCATCCTCGTAATGTTTGCGGATCAGACAGGAAAATTCCAGCAACTGTCCTGCCGCAGAATCAGGGAAGGTAAAGTTCACGGTTACGCTTTGACCGACACCTAGCTGCTCCTGAGGCACAGCCAGTAGCGCTTTATTCAGGGCTTCCTCCAAGCTTCCCGCCACGGACACGGGCGGGTTGATATTGAAGTTATGAGCGTGCTTGCCTTGGTTCGTAATCACAAATGTATAGGGCACACCGACTTTGAATGTCGTTGTGGATGCATCGATTGTATTATCAGCCAGGGTGACCTTCACCTCATTGCCGTTGGCAGAGGCAGCCGGTGATTCTGTTGCGCCGGACTGCGTGGGGACCTCGGTAACGGCAGGTTGAGCAGGCGCCTGCGTAGCTGAGGTTGCCGGGCTGCCACAAGCTGATATCAAAAACATAAGTGACATAATTAACAGAGGAATCATTCTTTTCATTTTCTTCTCCTGAATTGGTTTTATTCTCTGATAGGGCTGAAAAACTTTTCTTTACTCTATGCTTGATTCTCTAATGACTTCTTTAAGAAAACCCCATTGTTTCCACATGATTGGAGATTTCAGAGGCTCCTTCAAACAGCCGCTATCTATCCAGGCATTCCATGACAATTATCACTAACTGAAAGATGTCAAATACCCTAAAATCAGTCCAATTTACACAAGTACCGCTTACTTGCCTAACCTCTAAGTTCGAGTTTCAAATGTATTTGTAAAGTTTGGCTATTTACGGAACAAGCGAGCGGTAGATCGTCTTCACCTTTTAGGAGGACAACTTGCGCATGGAAGTGTACAACCACGATCTAGTTATCCTAGGGACAGGACTGGCAGGCTTACGCGCCGCGTTGGAAGCCGCCCAGCAAAGCAAGGGGGAACTAAATATTGCACTGGTTTCAAAACTACAACTGATGCGTGCTCATTCGGTCGCCGCGGAAGGCGGGACAGCAGCTGTGATGCGCCAGGATAAGGGCGACAGTTACGAGCTCCACGCCTGGGATACGGTCAAAGGCTCGGATTTTCTCGCCGATCAGAATGTCGTGGATTTCTTCGTTCACGAGATGCCCAAGGAGATCTTGCACCTGGATCATTGGGGCATCCCTTGGTCGCGCGAAGCAGACGGCCGCATCGCACAACGGCCTTTCGGGGGGCACACCTATCCCCGGGCTGTCTTCGCCGCCGACAAGACAGGGCATCTCGAAATGCAGACACTGTACGACACCCTGATGAAGCACACCAAGAAGATCAACCGTTACGACGAGGGATTCGTCACCTCCATCCTCGTCGAGAACGGGCGCTTCGCGGGATTAACGATGATCGACATGATCAACGGTCGCTTTGCATTGATCCGTGGCAAGGCGCTCATTCTTGCAACGGGCGGTGCCGGTCAGATATTTGGGTTCACCACCTACTCTGAAACAGTTACAGGCGATGGGCTGGCGATGGCATACCGCGCCGGGCTTGCACTCAAGGATATGGAATTCATCCAATTCCACCCGACGGGACTCATCCCGAGCGGTATTTTGATGACAGAAGCCTGCCGCGGCGAAGGCGGAACCCTGCTTAATAACCAAGCAGATCGTTTTATGGGCAAGTACGCTCCCTCCAAAATGGAACTTGCCCCGCGCGATATGGTCTCCCGTTCGGAGATGACCGAAATCGAAGAGGGACGCGGCTTCCCCGGTCCCGAAGGGTTGGATTACATCCATTTGGATTTACGTCATCTGGGCCGCCAGCGCATTCTCGAGCGTCTGCCTCTCATCCGGGAGGTGACCATCAAACACATCGGACTCGATCCGATTGAGAAGCCAATCCCGATCCGCCCGGTGGCACATTACACCATGGGTGGTGTGCATACCGATATCAAAGGTCAAACCCCTGTCGAGAATATCTGGGCGGCGGGGGAAGTGGCGTGTGTATCGCTGCATGGTGCGAATCGCCTGGGCGCAAATTCCACCGCTGAATGCCTGGTTTGGGGTCGCGTCGCAGGCGGCGAAGCGGCGCGTTACTGCGCGAACTCGTCCATGGCGCCTGAGCCGGTCGAGGCCGCTGAAACCGAATGGTCCAAGATTGAAGCGTTGTTCCAATCCAAAGGCGGCGAAGACCATTACCAGATCCGCAAAGAGCTGCGAAGGAATCTGGATGCAACGATGGGCGTCTTTCGGACGGGCGAACAGATGGCAACGGGCTTGAAGAAGATCCGTGAGCTGAAGCAACGCTACCAATCCATTTGCTTGAAGGACAAGAGCCTGCGCTACAACACTGACCTCGAACGCGCCGTCGAAACGGGATTCATGATCGACGTCGCCGAAGTCGCCACGCTCGGCGCGTTGACCCGCACCGAGTCGCGCGGCGGACACGCCCGGCGCGATTACAAGGTGCGCGATGACGACAACTGGTTGAAGCACACCATGGCACATTTCAGCGAGGCTGGTCCAGCACTTGATTACAGCCCCGTGGATATTTCCATGTGGAAACCTGTGGAGAGGAAGTATTAGTCATGAATAGAAAACCAATTGCCTACAACAATCGTCTCGGAGTCAAAGGCTGGGTATATGGCGGACGTTATACGATTGAACGCTATTTGTACCTGGGACATCGTCTGTCCGGTTTGGGGTTGATCGCCTACATGGTGCTGCATATCGTCGAAACGGCGAACCGTATGCGTGGCGAGCAGGCTTGGGCTAGCTTGATGGGTTTATTTGCTTCGCCGCCCTTCAAGGTGATCGAGTATCTGCTTTTCGCTATGGCAATCTTTCATGCCATGAACGGCGTGCGTTTGATCTTGGTGGAGTTAGGTTTTTTTCTCGGCAAACCGAAAGAACCTGTATACCCGTATTCAACATCTGTAAAGCGCCACCGCCCCCTGACCTATGTGGTCATGATCCTGGCGGGCTTGCTCATCATATTTGGTGGGTCGAGTATGTTTTTCAAGTAGGAGATTGACTATGCGCGAAACACGTTTATGGTCTTTGCATATCCTGGTGATCCCCATCATCGCGGTATTGCTGGGAATGCACTTTGCGATCATGCACTATGCCCCTGTCTTTTACGGCGAGAGCGTGGATAAAGCTCGCGAATTTGGAACGATGATTGCCCGTGGGAAAAGCGTGGCTCAATTCGTCATTTACATGTTGTTGCTCATCGCGGGTTTGTATCATGGGCTGTATGGATTACGCGGTATTCTGCGCGAGCTACCCCTTACACCAACGCTCATCAAAGTTGTGGATGTGGGCATTCTTACATTCGGACTTTTGATCTTTGCGCTGGGCACCTATGTTACCTGGTGGACATTTACGTATAAGGCTGGAGGCTAAGCATGACCGCATCACAGACATCCACGCCACGCGAGATCACTTTCCGCCTCCGCCGCTATGACCCCGATACGGACTCCGCGCCTCATTGGGATACCTACACGTTGAACGTCCCCGATGGCATGACCGTCCTTGAGGCGCTGCACCAGATCAAGGCTGAGCAGGAGCCAACACTGGCATGGCGCTCGTCCTGCCGCATGGGTGTTTGTGGTTCCTGTGGCATGTTCATCAACGATCTGCCGATGCTCGCCTGCCAGACGCAGGTCCTGCACCTTAACTCGAATGTGGTTACGGTTGCGCCGCTTCCGAATTATCCGAATGTCAAAGATTTGGTTCCGGACCTGACACCACTTATCGAAAAACATGCTGCAGTCAAGCCGTTCATCATTCATACAAATTCCAAAGAGGTGGATGAACCCACCGGGGAATTCCTACAATCGGCAGAGGAACGCGAAGCATTCAGCCAGTTCACCTACTGTATCAAGTGCGGATTGTGCCTAGCAGCCTGCCCAACTGTAGCGACCGATCCGCTCTTTCTCGGTCCGCAAGCCCTCGCCCAGGCGTATCGGTACACTGCCGACAATCGCGACTGTGGTCTCCAGGAACGCTTGGAAGCGATCGATGTCTTCCACGGACCGTACCAGTGTCACATGGCGGGTGCCTGCTCCATCGCATGCCCCAAAGGCGTGGATCCGGCCTTTGCCATTCAACTGCTCAAGCGCACTCTGGTGCTCGATAGTATCGGGTTTGGGAAGAAGCCATCGCAAGTCGCCAAAGTTAGCCCTCTGGCCGATGTGGTAAAGCAGTTGGAAGAGTTTGCGCCACCGCCGAGGACAGTGAAATAGTAATTAATTTTCAGAAGAAGTAGCCGCATCGAAATAGATGCGGTTTTTTTTCTAAAAAGTCTCATCTACCAAAAGGTAGGTATAATACACTACAAAATGACAATTGAGCTCAAGGGTACTCAATGCCAACTGCTTTGCGAATCGGCCCGTATCGCTTTTATTTCTATTCTTATGATTGCGGTGAGCCGCGTCATATGCATGTGGATCGAGAAAACAATAGCGCTAAAATCTGGCTTGATCCTGTTATATCTCTTGCCGAAAATTACGGTTACAACCGAAGGGAACTACGAGAGATAGAAAGAATTGCAACGGAAAATCTGGAGATTTTACGAAATGAATGGGACAACTTCTGTCGTGGTAACCCTTAGCCTACCAAGAATTACATCTGTAACTGTCACAGATGATACATTGTCGGTGGACTTGGAGGATGGGCGCACCGTTTTGGTGCCTATTGGCTGGTACCCACGACTTGCACATGGGACTTCCGAGGAACGGGCGAATGTTCAAATTTCGGGAGCAGGTTTTGGGCTTCACTGGCCCGATCTGGATGAAGACATTGGTATAGAAGGAATACTGCTGGGAAAACGGTCTGCTGAAAGTGCTCAGTCTTTTGAAAAATGGCTACAATCAAGAAAATAATTCAGCGAGTCGAGACATAATATCTCGACTCTTATTTTCTTAAATTGCTTTTATTCGCATTTCGGATAAGGAGGGGGTAAAATAACATTGATTAAATTTCAGTTCGGAGGCTTCAATGAGTTTGAAGAGGAACGTTAGCCTGGGGACAGGCTTACGCTATCGGGGCGGCAGTCCATATCTTACGTACATTCTTCACCGCATCGGCGGAACCGCCTTATTCATTTTCTTCACCTTTTACATTCTTTCTTTGCTGGGAGTGGGTTTTGCCAGAGCAGTATTTGGCAATTGGTTTTTTCAACTTATCTTGTTAGTCTTCGGCATCTTCCATGCTATCAATGGGCTGCGAATCACCCTTCTCGATATTTTTCCAAAATGGATTGAGCATTTTCGTACCGCGATTAATATCGAATGGATAGTATATGCGCTCGTCGCCGGGTTTGCTCTGATTGTGCTGTTACGTAATGTGTGGGGAGGCTAGTCATGGCAAGCAGGGTTCTTCCCCTTTCCAAACGTGGCTTTAATTTTGAAACTTTCATGTGGGGATTCACACGCTTCACGGTCATTGCGCTGTACGGTCTGATCATTGCCGGCATCCTGGGCGCGTTGATCCTCAGCGCGCAGACCGGTGCCAGCGTTGGCGATATCTTGTACTGGGCATTTTTTCCGAACGCTGCGCAGAATCCACTTGGTCAGGTGTGGATGACTATCCTTGCGAAGCTGATGGTCACCGCCTTCGTACTGGTTGCCTGCGGACACGGCGTCCACGGCGTGCTGGAAATTCTCGATGATTATTTCACCGGCGCAGTGGCACGGCGCTGGTTCCGTAATTTCATTATTAGCTATGCAATCCTGGCGAGTTTGATTGCGATGTATGTGATTTGGACTTCGTAAGAATTATGTCATTCTCAGGAGCCGCGGAGCGGCGACGAAGAATCTCTGATTTCATACTAGTTTAGATTGAGCACGAGATTCTTCGCTCACACCGTCCCGGTGTCCTTCGGGAGAATGACATTGTTAGGAGCATCTTTTCATGGCAAATGTTCATCAGTTTGAAGTCGTGGTCGTCGGCGCGGGAGGGGCGGGACTTATGGCGGGGCTGTATGCGTCCCGCGGCGCGAAGACGGCTGTGATTAGCAAGCTTTATCCCACCCGCTCGCATACCGGCGCGGCACAGGGTGGCATCAGCGCGGCGTTGGGCAACTACGAGGAAGACAAGCCTGAATGGCATATGTACGACACGGTCAAAGGTTCCGACTATCTCGGCGACCAGGATGCGATCGAGTTTATGACCAATGAAGCGATCGACGCGGTCCTCGAGCTGGAGCATATGGGACTTCCCTTTGACCGGACGCCGGAGGGTAAGATCTCACAACGCCCGTTCGGCGGGCACACGAATAACGTGACCGGCAAACCCGTCCGGCGCGCGGCACATGCTGCTGACCGCACGGGTCACATGATCCTACAAACGCTGTACCAGCAGTGCTTGAAGAACAAGGTCACATTCTTCGATGAGTATCAAGTACTTGATTTCATCATCGTCAACGGCAAAGCGGCGGGCGTTGTCGCAGTGCAGCTTGCCACCGGAGAACTACACACGTTCCACGCCAAAGCCGTCATCTTCGCCACAGGCGGACACGGTCGTATCTTTGAGGTGACCTCCAATGCCTACGCGTATACAGGAGATGGAGCCGCCGTCCTTCTTCGCCGCGGATTGCCTCTGGAGGATATGGAGTTTTTTCAATTCCACCCGACAGGAATTTACAAGCTAGGGATCTTGATCACCGAAGGCGTACGGGGCGAAGGCGGCGTTCTCATCAACGGTAACGGTGAGCGTTTCATGCCGAAATATGCACCGACGGTAAAGGATCTGGCTTCCCGTGATGTGGTCTCGCGCGCCATTTATACCGAGATTCGTGAGGGTCGGGGCGTCCATGGCTCGAATTATGTTTATCTGGATGTGCGCCCCGAATCGGTCATCAAGTACGCGGCAATGGATGGGCGCACCAATCCCGATGGCACACCGTACATGATCACCGGCGACCAGGTTCTGAAGAAATTGCCCGATATCATTGATTTTTGCCGCGTCTACCTCGGCGTGGACCCGCTCACGCAGATGATGCCGATCCAGCCGACCGCCCATTACACGATGGGCGGCATTCCAACGAACAAATTTGGCGAAGTGGTGATCGACAGTAAAAATACGGTCTTTCCCGGTTTATATGCCGCCGGCGAGTGTGCTTGTGTCTCTGTGCACGGCGCGAATCGCCTGGGGACAAATTCCTTGCTCGATCTGGTTGTGTTCGGCAAGCACGCCGGACTCCGCGCCGCGGAATATGCAAAGCAGGCTGATTACGAGAAACTGCCTGTCGAGGCGGAGACAGCCGCGAGATCCCAGTTTGATGCGCTGCGCAATGGGTCTGGCGATGCGAACGCGTTCGATCTTGCCACGGAGATGAAGCAGGTCATGTTCAACGATGTCGGCATCTATCGGACGGGCAGCATCATGGAAGGAGCCTTGGATAAGATCCAGGAGTTGAAGGAACGCTATAAACATGTGCGCGTCAGCGATACCGGCAAGGTTTTTAACACCGAGCTGCTCAATGCCTGGGAGTTGGGCAACATGCTCGACGTCGCCGAGCTGGTAGCGGTCTGCGCGCTGAACCGGACCGAATCCCGTGGCGGACATACGCGCGAGGATTATCCCGAACGCGACGATAAACACTGGTTAAAACATACGCTGGCATGCAAAGAAAATGGAAAGGTCAAGATCGAATACAAGCCGGTTGTGATTACAAAATATCAACCGAAGGCAAGAGTTTATTAGTGAGGCAGGCATGCAGGTAACCCTAAAAATTTTTCGCTATAACCCCGAAGTGGACAAGCAATTCCACTATGAAACCTACACCATTGAAGCCCACGAGACCGATCGTATTCTCGATCTCCTCGAACATGTGAAAGGCTACAATGATGGCACGCTTTCGTTCCGCCGCTCGTGTGCCCATGGCGTATGCGGCTCGGACGGCATGCGCATCAACGGCAAGAATATGCTGGCATGCAAGGCACTCGTCCGGGATGTAGGCACGACGATCACCGTCGAGCCGCTGCTCGGCTTGAAGGTCATCAAGGATCTGATTGTGGATATGGAGCCGTTCTTCGATAACTACAAGAAGATGCTCCCGTACCTGATCAACGACTCCCCACTTCCCGCCGATGGACGTGAGCGGCTCCAATCGCCCGAACAGCGCGCTCGCTTTGACGACACGACCAAATGTATTCTGTGCGCGGCCTGCACCACCTCCTGCCCGTCATTTTGGGCGAGCGAAGAATATTATGGTCCCGCCGCGCTGGTGGCAGCGCACCGCTTCGTCTTCGACAGCCGCGACGAAGGCGCCGCAGAACGGATGAAGATCATCAGCGAAACGGATGGACTCGTCCGTTGCCATACCATTTATAACTGCACGAACGCCTGTCCGCGCGATATTCAGATCACCAAGGCGATTGGTGAATTAAAATTGGTAACATTGACAGGAAAAATCGAGTAAAAGAAACACATCGTCGGCGCTGCTTAAAAATAGAAAGCCCAGTGGTTGCTCGCCACTGGGCTTATTGTTGATCGTTATTTGGAAAGCTGACCTCTCAGCGCACCAGCCGGATAATCTACATTGTGAACGTTGACGTAATAATTTTCAGGGTTCTGGATGATATCCAGAATCAGTGAACGATCTGCACTGGTACAACCGCTAGAGAAGCCGCTTTCGTCCGGCCCAGAGAGGGGCACAACGACGGGTCCTGGAGAGGTTACAGGCGCAATATGGATATGTGCTGCGAATGTAGGCAGGGTAATACCGCTAACCTGAATTTCCCAACATACCTGTCCCTGTCCAGGATTAAGTGTGATCGTCGCCGTGCCAATGCCGTCCGGATCACCCTGGTTAGGCTCGCCTGTTGGCGAGACTTCAGCCGCACCGGTGAGAGTGGTGGTGAATTTACGTCCACCGTCCGCGGCGAGACTGGTCAATGCCAGCACGGTCAACAGGATCATCATGATATGGAGAAGCGTAGTCTTTTTCATACGTATTCACCTTTCTATTTTATTTCTAAGATTTTAGTGGATGCCGCGATGAAGATCGACCAAGCTCTTCTACACTTCGACTTCAGGCCACCTCCTTTCAGTGTCAGACGTCTTTCCCGTTTCGTGTAATTTTTAGATTACTACAGCAACATATATTTTTCAACGGGTTGTAACCTTAACTTATCGAACGCTAATGGGAGAAGCTGAATGGGTAATAGAACAACCATACCTACTCTAATACGGGATACGTCGGAAAACAGTTTTTTGGATTTCCATATCCTATTGAAGAGTGAAGATTTCCATGGATAAGTTTAATGAAAAGTACTTAATAAATTGAAACGCCCAGCAGAACTTTACTCCTGGGCGTTTCATCAGTTCAATTGGATATCTTGCTAACGTCGGAAGATTTCATACACGGCGCCATTGGACAGCGAAACAACAAACAAATTGCCGTTCGGTCCGGTTTCGATATCGGTTACCACACCGAAGTCCCGCCCGATGAGCAGGCTTTCACTTTCGGTGATCTCATGTTTGGCAAGATTGTCTGCGACACGATCTTCCAGGCGAGGATCATTTACCGCTATTTTTCTTCGATTCCCGGTCAGGTCGAAATGGAATAGATAGCCACCTTGCAAGAGAGGTGTAGCGGCTCCGACGAAGAGATCATTTTGGAATTGAGCCCCCAACGCGCTGCTGTTGAGGAAGCCAATTCCTCCCGGTGCCACTTCCCATTTCCAACTGAAGACAGGCTCGTTATATTTTGCACCCGGGAGCATGAACAGGCGAGAGCGCGCCTCCTCGGGCGTATTCGCAATATTGGTCGGCGGCCAGCGTAACTGCTGTAAAGCCTGGGCACCAAAGGTTGTTTCTATTTGTTTAAACTGTGCGATGCGATCGGAGGGTCCAGCAATTTGAATCCAGCCATTATTGGAGCCTGCAGGGACGCGATTGATCTCACTGAAGCTATCGTCGCCATTCTCCTGAAGCCAGATGCCTCCGGAAACCGGGTCAACCGCCAAGCCAAAGCTGTTGCGGTGCCCATAGGAGAAAATCTTCTGGATGTTTTCGCCGACTTCGCCGCCGATAGAAGCACCCGCGCTGTAGAAGGGATTGTCCGAGGGCGCACTCCCATCGGTGTTGAGTCGTAAAATCACGCCGGTGAGATGGGCGTCGTCAGGCTGCGGCCCGCCGAATTGGTCGTCCTGCATCATCGGCCCGGGACAAGTGGCAGTCGGCCCACACGGCAAGTTTTGCAGTTGACCGCGCCTGCCGTTGTCGCCAATGAAGATATACAGCTTACCATCCCGTCCAAAGACGAGTACACCGCCATTATGATTTGCTCGGGCAGGCTGCGTCTCATCACCCTGGCCGGCAGGCACAGGACCACCGTCATTTTGGAAGGCGCGCAGCTTGATCAAATTACGGTCCCATGTAAGGTTCTGCCCATCCCAAATAAAACGATCCACGCGATTGCCCAAGAGAGGCACCGCGAGAACATCACCCGAGTCCACTCCCAGTTGGGGAGTATCTGCACACTCCGTTTCGGTGGGTGTAAATGGGTCCCCAGAAGGAGCCGGGGCAATGCAACTCCAGTAAAGATAGACAGCATGGTTGGTATTAAAAGCAGGGTCGAGGGCAATACCCAACAAGCCTCGCTCCGAGTTGGTGTTTACTGCCAGATCCAGGGCAGTGTGGTGAAAAGCTCCATTCAGAACGTACTGGACTTTGCCGGTATTCTTTTCCAGCACAAGGAATTCATGGGAACTGAGAAATGCCATCGTGATTGGGGTGGTCAGCCCGGTCAGAACAGTACGCACATTCAATTGGGGAACCAGCATCGTGGGCGTTGGGGACTGGGCGGCGACAAGAGGGGGTGCAGAGAAACTCAAGAGCAGTAAGATGCTGAGTACCAATGAAGCTGCTCCGATCCAAATTCCTTTTCCATTCATTTCAATTTACTCCTTTCCAGATAGGAAGTACGGTTGCCTGACAGTTACCAGTGCAAAAGCAGGATCGATAGAGTGGCTGGAATGAATGTTGATGAGTGTGGAGAGATAGGATGTAAGCTTGACCAGCAGTAATGTGGATTGCCGTCAGACATGAAATCAAAGCCAGTCCTTTACAGAAGCGGCTGAAGTCTTAATAATATCTACGGAATTTCGATGGGTTTTGGATTTATTCCAAAGCTTATAAATCCCTCCCGAAGGCATCTATCCTTCCGGCTACATCCAGTATTGTAGAGAACCCTGTTGCTTCACTATTGTCAGTCAGCCATTTATAATCAACTTATGCGACAATTCCTCGATAGCTTCATCCTCGCATTTCCTGTTCTCTTTCTAAAACAATATCCCTACGCATGGATCGCGGTCGTGGCGCTTTGGCCACGTTCCCCGTCACTGGCGTTGTTATTCCTATTGATCATTGTCATCGGCGTGCTCGCGCTGCGCTGGCAATCCGCGGCATGGATCTCCCATATGAGACGTTTGCATGCCGGTCAGGATGGCAAATTTTATGTTGATCAACCCCCAATTTCCTGGCAGCGAGCGGCGCGCAATATCGGCTATTTACTCGTAGGTAGTATTGTCATCGGATTCTTGCTCAAAGGGCAATGGGGATTAACGTTCTGGCAGGTGGTAATCATCGCGATTGGATTTACGCTCCTCTACCGCGATACACAATTCTTCGGCTCGGCCGCAACCTATATCGTCACCGCCGCCGGGATTGGCATCCGGCTGGTGCCCGGTCATCTCGACTATCGGCTGTTCCTGCCGTTTAAGGAGATCAGTCGCATTCAACGTGGACAATATGTAAAGAAAATGGACACGGATATCTTTGCCCGCGCCCGCGAGTCAAAAGACGGCTTAATGCTCATCCCTAAAGACCCGAACGGTTTCACGAGGCGCATTGACAAGCTTTTTATCGTTCCACAGGATGTGGATAAATTTGTGGAACAATTACCCTACGGCTACGGGAAATAAACTCTTCCGAACTCTTATTGCACATCCAAGTAAGCCTGATTGAATGACATTCCAAGTAAGAAGAATTTGATTCGCGACCAAAGATCGTATCGTAGCGACATACACGTTGTTAGTTTCATTCTTGAATAAAGAAGGTGATGAGGATTCTTATGACAACCAAATCAAATTTATTAACAGACCTTTCTTCCTACATCTATGGAACGACGCGTCTGGGCGATGACAAGATTCCTTTCGACGAGCGCGTGAATACCGCCCGCGCCGCGATGAATGCAAACGTCTGGTTTCATACCAGCCGTGCCTATGGGAATGCGCTGGAAGTTCTGCGAGCCGCATTCGATCAAGACCGGCCGCATGTGCCAAAGTTGATCGCCAAGATCGGCTGGCAGGATATTAATGAACTTCGGGGCGTGATTCACGAAAATATTGATCCGCTCGGTTTGAACTCGCTGGATATCGGTCAGTTATGTTTGAGTGGACCCTTGGGAGAGGATTTCGCAACCGGTGGCGAGTGCTATGAACTCTTTTCGCAATTCAAACAGGAGGGCTTGGTCCAGCGTTTTGTGCTCGAAGTCTTCCCATGGACGTCTCATATCGCATTCAGAGCCATCCAGGGTGGCTACTCGGACGGAGTAGTAGACGGTTATATTTTTTATCTGAATCCGCTGCAGCGTTTTCCTTCCAATGAACTGTGGGATTTGCTGGTCGAGCGCGAGGAGCCGATGATCGCCATGCGCACCGTTGCCGGCGGCGATATTTACAAGCTGCGCGATGTCCCGGGTTACGCCTGGAAGCCGTATTTGCAGCAGCGCGCCGCGGAAGTCGCACCGATTTTCGAGCGCTCCCGGGTGGCGAGCTGGCCCGACTTTTGCGTCCGCTTTGCCTTCGGGTTTCCTCAGGTCCGTGCCACAGTAGGCTCCACAAGTCAGATAGATCGTCTCAACGAATTTTTGAAAGCAACAGAAAATATCGAGCCGCTGCCAGCAGATATCCAAAACGAGATCATCCAGCTGCAATACCGCTGGTCTGATGAGCTTGATATGAAAGCAGAAGACTGGACAATGTAAAACAACTGCAGATATTGAGGGAACCATGCGAATCCCTGACAGCTTATGCACCCTTTCTTCATCTGCACGAGTATAATTAATTTATCGTCGTCAACGCTCAAAGGAGGCAGGCATGGCATTTAACCTCGTTTACCTTTCCCAGCAGGATCCGAAATGGAAAAATGATCCGCTTGGCTTCGCAACCGATCCCCGAGACACCATTGGATATGTGGGATGTGCTCTGACCAGCGTCTCGATGCTCCTCAGTGGGTACGGATTTGCAGAAACTCCCCAGACTCTCAATCAAAAACTAAAGAACAAACAGGGCTTTGTCAACTCAGGCATTCGTTGGGATGTTGTCAACCATGTCCATCCAGAAGTGCGACTCAAGTCAAATGTCGCCTGTGAAAACACAGATGCGCCGATTGGTGAAATCAATGCGTGGCTCGCGGCAGGACATCCCGTTGTCGTACGCGTGGATGCATCTCCTAACCCTGGACTGCAGTGGCATTATGTGCTGGTGTACGGTCTCGACGGCGATGACTATTTGATCCTCGATCCGTGGCCCTATAAGCCTGGCACAGCGAATAAAGATTATCTGATGAAGCGTTACAGCCAGGGCAGGCCTCTCAAGCATGCCATCCAACAAGTTCTCTTTTATGAGGCGACCGGAGCCGGCGGACCTATTGCGACACCTGCGGGTACGCCGCAAACGCAGCCGACAACCTCTCCCACACCCGGAGGGGGAGTCTATGCCCGCGTCATGGACTCAGTCACCTGGGGATTGAACGTTCGCTCGAGCACAGATACATCGAGCATGGCAAATGTGGTCGCCTCGGTTCCCGCCGGGACGCAGTTATTGGTGCTTGATGCAAACGACGCTGCGAAAATCGGACGGAGCAACCAATGGGTACGCGTTCGTGAGCCCGGCGGCCGCGAAGGCTTTAGTGCGGCATGGTTCTTGGAAACCGCCACAGCAACGACTCCCGCACCGGTAACGGAGCCCACACCAGGTCCGGTAAGTGAACCGACTTCGTCCACAACACCAGCGACGACCCCATCATCTACGCCATCGACAACGCCCAGTGCCACTCCATCCACCCCGGCCGAACCGCCCAAGGATAAATTGACGGTAATGGTCTCGGAAGCCGTAGGCACGAGTGGCTTACGCTTGCGTAAGACGCCCTCCAAGGGAGGCACGTTGATTATGGTTCTCAAAGCGGGCACAAAGCTAACCGTAGTCGAACCCGCCAATAAAGCCAAAGCAAAAGTAGGCAGGATCAACCAGTGGATTTACGTCCGTGAGCCAAATGGCAACCGCGGTTATGTCGGCGCGGAATATGTGAAGCTTGCCTGAAGCTCTGCCCGTGCTGCGTGTTATGATTGAACAATCAATGCGCCAAAAGTGAGGCATCATGAACAGCGATCTGAGAATTACGACGGAAGAAACCCAAGCCGCCGTGCCGGTGACTATATTCCGTTTGCGTGGCTGGCTCGACGCCCAAAGCGAGGAGCAGTTGCTGGCATCCCTACGCACAGCGCATGAGAGCGGGGCGCGCTATGCCCTCATCGACATGACTGACCTGGATACGCTCACCAGCGCCGGAATGCGTGCCCTCCAAAAGGTCTACCAGATGTATACTCCCAAGGAGGAGCGCTTCAAAGTGGCACACTTGAAGTTATGCAATGCGCCACCCCAGATTTATAACATCCTCGGAATTACAGGGTTTTTACAAAATATTCCCATGTACGAAAGCATGGATGCTGCGCTCGAGTCATTTGGAAAAGAATAATTTCTTCTCGTTCAAGCGAAAGGCTCTTCGACTGAGGAGCCTTTTTTATTAGCCTGATATCTGCCCTTCTTTCGATTCTTTGAGGGAAATTCTTACAAAATTCTGAACACTCCTGCCATTCAACCATCCAATGGAGTATGATTTAACCTATGAGTGAACCTCTCATCCTTGTGGTGGAAGATGAAGCCAGTATTGCCGAGGTAGTCAGCCTCTATCTCAAGCGCGCCGGATACAGTGTGCAAATTGCCTCCGATGGCAAACAGGCGATCAATCTTTTCCAGCGGCAAAATCCAGATTTCGTGATCCTCGACCTGATGCTCCCCGAAGTAGATGGACTGTCCCTGACGCGCTGGCTGCGCGACCGCTCTAATGTGCCGATCATCATGCTGACGGCGCGGCGCGGCGAAGTGGATCGCATCGCCGGGCTGGAGCTGGGTGCGGATGATTACGTTGTCAAACCGTTCAGCCCCCAGGAATTGGTGAGCCGCGTTCGGGCGGTGATGCGGCGCCTCGGTCGCGAAAAAGCCGACGTGGAGAATGAGCGCGCCCTGTCGTTCGAGGGGCTGATCATTGATCCGCTCAGCCGCGTGGTCAAGGTCTATGATTCGGAAGTGGAGCTGACCGCCAAGGAATTTGACATGCTCTACCTACTGGCGCGGCATCCCAAACAGGTCTTCACGCGCGAGCAGCTACTTGACCGCATTTGGGGCGGCGCACAATATATCGACCCCGGCACTGTGACGGTCCATGTGCGGCGACTGCGCGAGAAGCTGGAGAACGATCCCTCGCAGCCGACGCGATTGCTCACCGTATGGGGTGTCGGATACAAATTTGAACCATGAATTTCTGGGCGGGTGACCTCGCCCTGCGAAAATAAATATGAATTTGTCCGTATCTAAAATTTCCATGCCCCTACGCCTGATCGCTGGCATTCTTCTTATTGTTGCCATCTCGCTGGCCATCTTCACATTGGTGATGTCGCCACCATCCAACGAGCTTGCCTTGATGGCACTGTTCCTCGGCATCACAGCATTTGTTTCTGCAATTGCCGGCTATATGGCATATCGCTTTGGATGGATCAACGTCTCGCCCACCTTACGCTGGACATTGTTAGGTGGATACGCGCTGGCAAGCATTCTCACATTTTTCAACGTCTGGTTCTCCGCCCAGTTGATGTTCACCAGCCAGCATGATCTTTTGCTGGCGATCATCCTGCTCCTGTTTGCAGGTGGCATCGCGATGATTCTGGGATACTTTTTATCGAGCACCGTCACGGAACGCATCCTGTCGTTGCAGCGCGCTGCCGAAAAACTTGCCCAGGGAGATCTGCAAACGCGCGTTCTCATCAATGGACGCGATGAATTAAGTGCCCTTGCGACGACGTTCAACGAAATGGCGGAGCAGCTCCAAGCAGCCGATCAAAAACAGCGTGAGCTCGAAACGCTGCGCCGCGACCTGGTGGCATGGGCAAGCCATGATCTGCAAACACCGCTCGCCTCGATGCGCGCCATTCTCGAGGCGTTGTCCGATGGCGTCGTGGACGAACCCGATATGGTAAAAAGATATCTCCAGACCGCCCAGCGCGATGTCATGTCCCTTTCGGCACTGATGGATGATCTTTTCCAGATGTCGCAGCTGGATACAGGCGGTTTTCCATTGAGCCGCGCACCGTCTTCGTTGAATGATCTCATTTCCGATACGCTCGAGAGTTTTTCTGAGCTTGCCTACCGCGAGAGCATAAGGCTCGAAGGACGAGTGGAGCAGGAAGTAGACCCGGTCATCATGGATACGCAGGCCATTGGCCGTGTGCTCAATAATCTCATCAGCAACGCGTTGCGGCACACCTCGGCCGGTGGGGAGATCCATGTCCAGGCGCGACGGACAAATCACGGCGTGGAAGTGATTGTCCGTGACACAGGCGAAGGCATTCCGGCAAAGGACCTCCCGCGCATCTTTGAGCGTTTCTATCGCGGCGATGCTTCCCGTAATCGTGGTACCGGCGGTGCCGGGTTGGGACTTGCCATTGCCCAGGGCATCGTCCGCGCTCACGGCGGCGACATTGGTGTGGAAAGCCAAACTGGCAAAGGCACCCGCTTTACTTTTTATATCCCTTAACAAACCTCTCACGCTCTCGTAATCCTTTCGTAAGGAAGTTTTTTTAGAATGGGGACATCAAGAAGCTGAATATGAACCGCCTTATTCTTGGATTCTTCGCTCTTATTCTTTTTGGATGCTCATCCATGCCAGATGGTGCTTCCAACACGGACTCTGCCATGCTGAAAACGACTTCTCTCCCAGACCTTGGGCTTGCTCCCGAGCTAACAAACACTACCTGGTTGAATGTGGACTCGCCTCTTCGCCTTGCGGATTTGCGCGGCAAAGTTGTCATCCTGGAAATGTGGACGTTCGGCTGCATTAATTGCCAGCATGTGATCCCTTCCTTGAAAGAATGGCATAGCAAATATAAAGACCAGGGCCTCGTCATCATTGGAAATCATTTTCCGGAATTTTCGTATGAAAGTGATCTTCAAAATTTGAAGAGCGCCATTGCGAAAAATGGAATTGAGTATGCCGTCGCGCAGGACAACAATGGCGACACTTGGCGCGCCTATAAAAACCAGTATTGGCCCACGCTGTACTTGATCGACAAGCAAGGTCATCTCCGTTACGTACATATCGGTGAAGGCCGATACAAAGAAACAGAAGAAAATATCAAAGCTTTGCTGGCAGAAGATTATTGATACACCGTAGGGACGACCAACCGGTCATTCCTACAACGAAAAGAGGTAACGATGGATAATAAATATAAATCTATTCCGGTAAAATCCTCCGAGATCACGCCATATTCACAATATGTCTCCCGCCGCGATTTCCTCAAAGCTGCTGGTCTCGTGACCGGGTCCGCGCTGCTGGCAGCGTGTTCCCCCAAGGGAACTGCCACTCCGGCAGCAGATGCACCGAATTATCCGGTCGAAAAAGATGAGCTTGGCGATCCCACAAATTCCTTTGAAGATATTACCCATTACAACAACTTTTACGAGTTCACCACCGATAAGCAAGGTGTCTCGCGGCTGGCGGAACAGTTCCATCCCAAGCCATGGACGGTGGAAGTTTACGGTCTGGTGAACAAGCCGAAAACCTATGCCATTGAAGACCTGCTGAGCAAGTTCACCCAGGAGGAACGGATTTATCGCCTGCGCTGTGTGGAGGCCTGGAGCATGGTCATCCCATGGACAGGGTTCACCTTATCGAGCCTTTTAAAGGAAGTGGAACCTACTTCAGCCGCGAAATTCGTGCGCTTTGAAACCGTCAACCGTCCGGACGAAATGCCCGGGCTGGATGGTCTGTTTTACCCGTGGCCATATCAGGAAGGATTACGCCTCGATGAAGCCATGCATAACCTGACGATCCTGGCGACGGGCTTATATGGCCAGCCCATGCCGAATCAGAACGGCGCGCCCATCCGGTTGGTTGTACCTTGGAAGTATGGATTCAAATCGATCAAGTCCATTGTCAAGATAGAATTGGTCGACAAACAACCGGCAACGCTATGGAACAGTATCGGTCCCAATGAATACGGCTTTTACTCCAACGTGAATCCGGATCGTCCGCACCCGCGCTGGTCCCAGGCGTCGGAACGACGTATCGGTGAACTGAGTCGCCGGCCAACATTGATATTCAACGGCTATGCTGAACAGGTTGCAGATTTATATAAAGGCATGGATTTGATAGAAAATTATTAATGGGCAGGGGCAGGTAATCACCTGTCCCTACAAAAACAATGAAATCTTTTTTTAAACGTTACACCCCTCTTCAAATTGCGATGCATATTTATGCGTGGTCGGCATTGATTCACATTGCATTCGATTTTCTGACTGGGAATATCTCTGCCAATCCCATCCAGGAGTTGGAGCAGCGCACGGGGCGGCATGCCATTACATTGCTGGTCCTTTCACTGGCATGCACACCATTGAACAGTCTCTTCGGCTGGCGTGAGCTGATCAAACGTCGACGGGCGCTGGGCTTATATGCCTTCATGTATGCCAGCATTCACGTGCTCATCTTCCTGGACCTGGATTATGGCTTGGCGTGGAGCCTGATCGTGCAAACGATTCTCCAAAAGCCATATATTGTTGTGGGTGTCTTATCGTTCCTGATGTTGATCCCACTCGCCTTTACCTCGTTCGACATTTGGAAAATGCGCCTGAAAAAGAATTGGAAGCGTGTTCACCAGATGATCTATCTGATCGCTCCGCTCGCGGTACTTCACTATGCCTGGGGCAAAAAAGGAGATTTCTTCCGTCTGGAAGGCGACATCATCCGCCCACTGATTTACGGACTCGTGGTCGTAGTCTTGCTGATCTTCCGCATCCCTCCGGTGCGGCGGATCATCGCCTCTTTACGCGACCGAATCCTGCTCTTGATATCCAGACGCAGGATTCAGCCAGAAATATGAGTCGGTAGCGGCGGGAGGCTGCCCGCCGCAACGTTTTAAAATATCCCTTTGATAAATAACAGCAATCCGACGATCGCCAGCGGCACACCGATGATGGCGCCAACAATCGTCAGGCTGATCAATACGCCGACGATCATCAAGACGATGC
>DATHUN010000479.1:0-7178 GCA_035462205.1 Anaerolineales bacterium | reverse complement strand
ATTCAAAGGCTTTACCGAATCAGAAATATTTACGCAGTTTCCCGATACATTCTTCCATAACTTGTTGAAGGATATGAATGATGCTGCGGAGCTGAAAGTCACCTTGTATTTAATATGGCGTGTGGAGCATATGGAAGGTCCGTTCCGGGCGTTGAGCAGGATGGATTTCAATGTCAAGGATCTCGGGCTGCCGGCGGAGGAGATCACGCATGGACTGGAGAAGGCTGTCCAGCGCGGGACTCTGCTGAAGATCCAGCGAGAGGCGGCAGTCTATTTCCTGCTGAATTCCCCGCGCGGCCGGGCAACCGTCCAGGCGATGGAAACGGGGAGGTGGAATCCGAAAACGGGCATCTCCGCTCCTCCCATCGAGCGTCCGAATACCTTCAAGCTCTATGAGGAGAACATTGGTCCACTCACGCCATTGATTGCCGACGCGTTGAAAGATGCGGACGAACTGTATTCTGCAGAATGGACGGCGGAGGCGATTGAACTGGCTGTCAAGCACAATAAGCGCAATTGGAAATATTGTGAAGCCATTTTGAAACGTTGGAAGGAAGAAGGACGTGGCGAAAAGCAAGATAGAAGCGACGATAAAAAACTTGGCGAACAAAGTCTCGACAGGAAAATCGAGCAGCTCCGCAAGCGCGCCCAACAATGATCTGCCTGGCGATCCAAATTGTCCGTACTGCGGTGGTGTAGGATATTTGCGTGCCGATGTGCCAGTCGGCCATCCTAGCTTTGGCAAACTAGAGATTTGTGTTTGTCGGCGCGCCAATGTGACCAATAGGGTGCGCGAGCGGCTGTTCGCGTTAAGTCATCTCGATGAGCTGAAGGACCTAACCTTCCAGACATTCGAGCCACGCGGACGCGGCGGACTGGGTGAAATGCAAGCCAATTCGCTTGAGCTGGCATATAACCGTGCCCACGATTATGCACAGGACATCAATGGCTGGCTTATGCTGCAAGGTGGTTTTGGTACGGGCAAGACTCATCTCGCCGCCTCTATCGCTAATTTGGCAGTGGGTATGGGGGTGCCAACACTTTTCCTCACTGTGCCCGATCTACTCGATGCGTTGCGCTTTGCCTATGGCGCTGAAGATACAACATTTGAAGAGCGCTTCGATGAAATACGAAATGCAAGCCTTTTGGTACTAGACGATTTTGGAACCCAAAATGCGACCGGCTGGGCTCAGGAAAAACTATTTCAGATCATAAATTACCGGTATATCAATAAACTTTCTACAGTGATCACGACGAATCTCTCACTGGATGAGATTGAAGCTCGAATTCGTTCGCGTCTTTCTGACCCCGATCTTGTTAGATTCATCTACATCAATGTACCCGATTACCGTCGTCCTATGGAAGACACGAGTCATTCCGAATTGTCATCTCTTGAATTGATGACACACAAAACATTTGGCTCATTCAGCGATCGTTCACAAGAAGGCCTTCGACCAGACGAAATGAAATCACTGCAGCGCGCGCTTAGAATTGCGCATACTTTTTCGGAGAGACCAAAGGGCTGGCTTGTTTTTGAAGGAACTTACGGCTGTGGAAAGACTCATCTCGCCGCAGCCATTGCTAACTATCGGGCGCGCTTAGGGGATCCTCCTCTCTTTATCATGGTTCCCGATCTACTCGATCATTTACGCGCCGCCTTCAGCCCCAGCTCCGGTTCCAGTTATGACCGTCGCTTTGACGAGCTTCGCACTACGAAATTGCTTGTCCTGGACGATCTTGGCTCGCAGTCGGCTACGCCTTGGGCAAAGGAAAAGCTGTATCAATTAATAAATTATAGATACAATGCCGAATTGCCAACGGTTTTTACATTTGCGAAAGAAAGCAATGAACAGCATCAAATCGATGAGCGTATCATCACACGTATGCTTGACGAACGGCTTTGTGAATACGTGATAATCAATGCTCCGGCTTTTCAAGGCAAGGGAAAAAAGGGTAAGAAATAAAATCGAAAGATCGAAATAAAAACATCCAGTTGATAATTCACAACTGGATGTTTTGTCATCTTATGTCATTGCGGGGAGCCTTCTTTGCGACCAAGCAATCTCCAATAAAACGGTGAATCTATCTCCGTCAGATGATCCCACTAAACGGGAGATTGCTTCGCTCCGCTCGCAATGACATCTTCGTCCTATATCTTCGGAATCGGCTTGTTGCCCTCCCCTAGCTTCGTCACTTCTACCCATAACGCCCCCGCCAATTCGTGGCCAATTAAATGATCGTGCGGTTTCATTTGTAAGCGAAGCGGGCCCTTGAAGGGTGCACAACTGAATAAATGAAAGGGTACACCGGGCACAAGTCCCAGTTCGGCGAAGTAGCGCAGCTTTTCCTCATCGTGAGTCCGGACGCGGCTGATCACACAGTCGGAGCCGGAGGGAACTTGCAGCAAATTCATATCCTTTACGACCGGCATCACGCCGTCCTTGCTCGGGATGGGCTCCCCATGCGGACAGCGCTTGGGACGCCCGGTAATCTCATCGATCCGGTCCTCGACCTTGTCGTTCACACCGAGCGCAAATTGGTCGGAGAGCTCGTGCGCCTCATCCCAGCCGTATTTCATCACTTTGACCAAAAACACTTCGACCAGGCGGTGACGTCGCAGCGCGGGCATGGCGATCTTTTCGCCCACCGAGGTCAGGCGGACGCCGCGGTAGAGCTCGTGTTCCAGATAGCCTAATTCTTTCATCCGCGCCACCATCCGGGCGGTTGCCTGTTGCGACGCGTTCGCGCTTTCGGACAATTCATTTAACCCCACATAATCCATATCCTGTTGAAGCCTGTAAATTTCAGCCGCATATCGTTGCATTGCGGGTGTTGCCATCAATCGTTCTCCATAGATAATAAAAGTTTCACCCAGGGTGAAACTCAATATCAAGCAAGTTTCTGGATATTTTGTATCGATTCGATTATAACATCGCCAACAAGATAACTTTCACCCTATTAGGAGATTTTCAGATAATGTTACCTACCTATTTGCTGTCCCTGCGCGAGGGACTCGAAGCTGCGCTCATCATTGGGATTGTCCTTGGTGCTGTCAGCAAAATTCGCCGCACTGACCTTGTTCCCACCGTTTGGCTCGGCGCATTGAGCGCGATCGGCGTCAGCATTCTGACCGCGATCGTCTTGACTATGTTTGGTATGTCGCTGGAGGATCCGGGCGAAGCCATTTTTGAAGGCATCACAATGCTGATTGCCGCCGGTATTCTCACCTGGATGATCTTCTGGATGAGCAAGCAAGCCCGCTTCCTGAAGAGCGAGCTCGAAGCAGGCATCCATAAAGCTGCGGCATCTGCCGGGAAAAGCGCGGTGTTCTGGCTGGCGTTCGTCGCTGTCGTTCGCGAGGGTATCGAACTGGCTCTCTTTATCACCGCCGCGTTCTTCGCCGGAAACCGGGTTGGTGTGGCAACGGATGTTGTCCAGACGCTGGTCGGTACCATTTTGGGCCTCGGTACTGCTGCCCTGTTAAGCTGGACCCTCTTCGCCACCACAGTCCGTCTCGACTTGCGCCGTTTCTTCCAGGTGACCGGTTTCCTGCTGATCCTGTTCGCAGCCGGATTGGTCGCACACGGCGTGCACGAGTTCAACGAGGTCGGTTGGATTCCGTCAGTGATCGAGCATGTCTGGAATTTGGGGGCCGTGATCAGCGAGGACTCGCTTTTCGGTCAGTTGCTCCAGACCTTGTTCGGTTACAACAGTTCCCCCTCTCTGACGGAAATGATCGCCTACTTTGGATACATCGCAGTTGTCGCCGTGCTGTGGAGACGCGAGAACATCGCTGTCCCTGCCAAAGCAACAGCACACTCCCAAGCCTAAGCAAAAAGAGACGGTCACCTGACCGTCTCTTTTATTTCATATCCAAACACTTCGCCGAACGCCTCGATGCTTTCTTGTTTGACGCGCTCCATCGGAGGTGGCTCAAGAAACAGGTCCGCCAGAGAAACGATGGGCTCATCCTGCAAGCCGCAAGCGATGATGCCGTCCCAATAATCCATATCAGGATTCACATTCAGCGCAAACCCGTGACGGGATACACCGCGCGCATCCACTTTAACGCCGATCGCCGCGATCTTGGCCGGCTTCTTGCGATCTTCGGGTTTACAGCGTGGACAGCGCGAATGCACATCGGATTGGATCCACACGCCGGTCAAACCGGACCTCTGTCCTGCTGCCAGCCCGAGACGCGCCAAGGCCACGATGAGGGTTTCTTCCAGCTTGCGCACGTAACCGACGTAATCCGCTTGCGGAAGTTTACTATCCGAACCAACTCGCCCCAAGGGAATCAATGGATATCCCACCAGTTGTCCCGGACCATGATAGGTCACATCGCCGCCGCGATCCACCCAATGGGTCGCGATGCCTTTTTCCTTGAGCTGTGACTCGCCCCATAGCAGATTCTCCTGCTTGCCGCGCCGACCAAACGTGTAGACGTGAGGATGCTCGAGGAGCAGGAGGGTGGGCGCGCGTCTCCCCTCGGCGATCTCACGTGCATATTCCTCCTGCAATTTCCAGGCAGCCTCGTATTCGATCAAACCTAAATCGATAACATCAAGGATCATTTTTTATTTGCTGCGAGCCATTCCCGATGCTTCGCCAATCCATCATAGGCCGCAGATTCATAACAACCCGATAAAGTGGGGTAGTTATAAACGGCATCAATGAATGCATCAATGGGACCACCGACCAGCATCACGTGTGAGGCGATATGAATTAGCTCTGAAGCCTGTTCGCCAATCATGTGCGCTCCCAATAGTTTTTTATCGGAGGGGGAAAAGATCAGCTTAATCATGCCGCTCATATCACCGATAATTTGTCCGCGGGCGTTGTCCTGATAATAAGCGCGGCCAATAAGATGGGAAATATTCTTTGTTTTGCAATCATCTTCCGTCACACCAATCGCGGAAATCTCAGGGATCGCATAGACCGCAAGTGGAAGGAATGGCGCAAGCTTCTCTTTATATTGCAGATCGAAGGCATGGACAACCGCCACCCGCGCCTGCTCCATCGAAGTGGATGTCAATGCCGGGAAGCCAATCACATCCCCAACCGCATAAATATTGGGAACGTTCGTCTGATAGTTTGCATCGACCAAGATCAAACCACGTTCACCAAGCTTCATGCCCACGTGTTCCAATCCCAATCCATCCACATTGCTTTGTCGACCGGCCGCGACCAATGCGACGTCGAAATCCTGTGATCCACGTTTTTCCAATATTAAATGAACATGATCCGTCTGTGGCTCAATTCCTGTCATGCGGTCATCGAAGACGAAATGTAGTCCCAATTTCGTAAGCCGCTCGATCAGCCGCTGGCGGATTTCCGTGTCGACAAACGAAACGATGGTTCCACGCGGCTCGATCAATGTGACCTGAATGCCAAGCGCCGTAAAAATGGATGCATACTCTGTACCGATCACGCCTCCGCCGACAACTACCATTGTCTTGGGGATGAATTTCATATTCAAGATGGTATCGGAATCAAAGATGAACTCACCATCAAACGGAATTTCAGGTGGGTGGTGTGGACGGGAACCGGTCGCGATCAGAATGATGTCGCCTGTAATTTCCTGTTGTTTTTCCGAGGACTTAATATTGACGGCGTGATTGTCTTTTAGCGAAGCTTCCCCGTGAATGACGGTAATGTGATGGCTTTCGACATGGTTCGCGATCATCTCGCGTTCCTCTTCGACCACCATCCGTTCGCGATACATAAAATCTTTGACTGTTAAATGCTCTTTAAGAGAATAATCGATCCCATATAAGCCACGCTGACGCAAACCGGAAAAGTACAACGCAGATTCACGCAGCGTTTTCGAGGGAACTGTCCCTGTATTGATGCTGGCACCGCCTAAGTACGGTGCACACTCGATCAGCGCGACTCGTTTCCCGTATTGAGCGGCTTTCGATGCACCCTTTTCCCCCGCTGGACCAGCGCCAATGACGATTAGATCGTAATGCTCTACCAATAAAGATTACCCAAATACTCTTCGGTATAAATCCGACTCCAGGATATTTTCCGGGTCACAGCGATTCTTAAGCGTTTTAAATTTTCGGATGGTTTCTTCGCCTAAAAATTTGCGTGCAATTTCCGGCGAGGTCTCGCTGTTCTTCGCAAAGTAGAATCGACCGCCAGCCTGGACAACTATCTCGTCGAATTCTTTCAACATCTGGCTTAACGAAGCGCGGGTGCCGTCTGTGACTTTGAAATCAAGGGCGAGTGAGAACCCGTCCACGGCATGCGTGAGCAGGAACTGGTCGGGGCGATGGCGTTTCGTCACACCCAGATAAGAAGGCATGCGCCGCTTGAGTGACAGTGTCAACATCTCGCGCCAGGCATCTTCGGCTGTCTCTTTGGGTAGGAAGGATTGGTGCTGGATGAGTCCGCCGCGGCCGTACGACAATTCCCAGTTGGGCACATAATCCAGCAAAAAATGAAATGCCGCGTGCGGTTGGCGGAAGGTATGCACCCGCAAAGAAGCCAGATATTTCGCAATATTGACGGCCCGCCAACCGAGGTTGTTGGCAAACGGCATCATGAACAGATACAGAATCGATTTCGGGAAAAGACCAAAGATGCGCGGCGGCAGTACTTGATTCTCGAGCCGCATGGTTTTCTGGGGATTGGGATCCTCGTTGCCATGCAAATAATTCGCCGCATGGATCTGCCCACGACCCAGACTCTTCCCGCCGTTCATCGTGTCCATCCAGCCAACGGTGTAATCGTGATACGGTGCTTTTTCCAGCAGGAAGGAAAGATGTTCGTGCAGATCATGCACGGGCCAGGCATGGACTTCCAACAGTCCGGATTCAATATGCTTCATCTGAATTGTGATCGATGTAAAGAGACCTAACATCCCCAGTCCACTGATCATGCTATAGAACAGGTCCGCGTTTTTGGTGGGCGTGCACGTGATCTGCTCCCCCGTTGGCAAAAGAGCGCTAAACTCGACTACATGTTCTCCGATCGGTCCCATTCGGAAGTTATTCTTGCCATGGATATTCGCGGACAGACAACCTCCCAAAGTGGTCCTCATTGTCCCCGAGACGACCGGCGGCCACCAGCCATCCGGCTCGACGCGCTGCCACAATTTCTCAAGCGTCACTCCCGGCTCGGCTCGTACCACGCCGGTAGCAGGATCCCAGTCGAGGATCTGATTCATGGTA
>DATHUN010000478.1:0-7890 GCA_035462205.1 Anaerolineales bacterium | reverse complement strand
GGTTTTGTCATGAAAGACACCGAGCAGGTTGGGCGCCGAGGAACCGTGCGCCACAACCTCGCTGCGAACGAAGCGCTTGCCGTCGTTCTGCGGATCGCCGCCGGGGCCATCCGGGTTATCAAACACAGCGACCCATACATCGCCGAACGTCTTTTTCGAGCCAGAGGGATCGTCAGAGCTTTCCGAGCCCATATAGACACGTCCATAGTTGTCCCAGGCGATAACCGGGTCTCCTGCGCTCGCCGTGCGAACATGAGCCTGATCGGCATACGGGGAGGTGTCACCAGGATAACCGGGGACCAGGGAGCTGACAAAACTCGCACCTGCATTCTCGGAACGATAGTAACCGAGCCAAATGGGACCGATCGGAACAAAGTTGCCTTCTGTAGAACCGGCATAGGTTCCGCAATAATCATTGGAACTGCCGATCAACACATTGGTGTTGCGCGGGTCGACAGCAGCAGACGGCTCATTTTGCCGGCCGCGTGCAATCGAGCATTCTTGCAGTACTGCATCGGTATAGGGATTCCCTGTGGCAAGGGTGTAAACACTCACATAGCCCCCTCCCGGATAATCATTGGTCAAGCGCACGTCACCGCCGGGTGTGGATGCAAATGCGATCGAGACAACAACCAGGGCGGTCAGAATGGCGCCAGACAACAGCACGGGTCGAAACCATCGTTTCATAGTTTATCTCCTCTACGAAACAAATCACAAAGGAAAGTTACCTGTCGTACACAGCCACGTTCAGTGTTAGAAAGTTTCCACCTTAGTACGATAAAAAGGAGCTATTTCGAACGACAGACCTGCAAACAACTACATCTTGCGATTCTTCTAAAAAGCCACCTCCTTTCTAGGAACAAAACCACGCGGCGTGGCATTCCGCTTGCTAATTCGAACACATTAATCCTATATCAAACTCGTGAAGAAATCAACGGCTGTAACTTAAATGTATCTTTGAATCTTCATGAGAAAGAAAATCCCCGCAGGTTTTCCTGCGGGGAAGTATTCAGTCTTATTTTATAGGAAGCTCTCGATCCAAGCCAGAACTTCAGGCTGGTCAATGCGGTAGGCGAAGTCGCTTCCCCGGCATAAGTTGTTCAGACCGAAGGAGGTCACACCGACGATCAAATTGGAGCTAAACTCACCGAAGAATACAGGACCACCAGAGTCACCGTTACAGGTGCCACCCTTGCCTGCTCCATTTCCATTGGTTTGGAGGTTGAAGCCAGCGTTTAAAGCACTGTTCAGGTTCACCAGCGTCGCTTCGGCCATCAGGCGTTCGCGGAAGGAAATGTTCGGCTTGCCATTATGGATTTGTTCCTTATAGGTCAAGCCATAGCCGCTCACGGTAAAGAGGATATCCTGCGTGCCGCGCGCGGTGGCAAATTGGTTAAGAAAATTGGGTTCCGGCAGCTCGCCATACTCACTCAACTGGATCGGCTGATCCAGGATCAGGATACCAACATCATGCGTGTTTGGAAGACGACCGGTATAATCAAAGTTGTAGATGTTACCTTCCGACACAGTCGCACAGGTCACGCCCAGGGTGCCCTCGGCGCAGTATTCCGGATAGCCCGTGACCGGATCGACCCCAGTTGTGAGGTCAAGATTTACACCGGCATCCTGCTGGAAGTAGATGCGAGCGGTCACGGCCCCACCCTCGGTATCGGCACAGTGACCAGCAGTCAGGAACACCGTCGGGCTCAAGAGAGCGCCGCTACAGCGCCAGATGAACTCACCATTAGCGTCGTAAAATACAACCAGACCTACAAACGGGTGTTCAAAGTCCTCTACAAAGTTGCCTGTGATCGCATACGCTGGACTGACTACCATCGCCAGGATCGCCAGGACAGAGAATACAGCGAACAACAATTTTTTATTCATCTTATGTGTTATCTCCTCAAAATTTTTCAGATTTGGAACGGGGTCGGATGGCTGAATACTTTTGAACGGATCCTCCTTTCCAGCAAACCTTAAATTAAAACTGCCAGGGAAATCCTAGGCAGTTCGACGAATCTGCGTTCGTGCCACGCAGATGTGAGATCCAGTGTATCCGCCTCGTGAGAGGTTTGCTTTTCGCTTGTTTGGATAAGTCTACCAAATAGAACAGTGGTTTGACATTAGGAAAGAATGAGAAATTGTTACAGCTAGCCAAAGAGCTGCCGAAACCGGCAGCTCTTTGATTTTATTCTGATGTATTGATCCCCTAAAAAAAAGACTTGCTAGTCGTCGATCATGTACCGGTTGATGAAATCCTGGACGTTCTGACGGTCCATGCGGAAGACACCACCCGTACCAGCACAATTTCCATTGATACCGAAGGAAGTAACGCCGGCGACAACGTTCGTGTTGCCAAGGAAATTGGGACCACCTGAATCACCAAAGCAGGTGCCACCCGTGTTGGCGTTGTTCGACAGCAACATGGAAAAATCACCCGTGAAGCCAGGCACGTTAATCTGCAGCAATTGAGGGTTTGCCACCATGCGGACTTTCAGGCTTTGTTCCTTCCAGGCGGCTGCATCGGGGAAGCTCTTCTGGAGTCCATAACCGACCGCCGTAAAGGTGACATTCTGCTGGCCGCGTTTTGTCTTCAATGCATCCAGCTGATTGACAGCCGGGAGTACACCATAAGTGCTCATGTACACCGGATGATCCAGAACCACCACGCCGACGTCATGAAGGACGAAAGCATTCGGGTCATACAGGGGATGAGTATGTGTTATCCCACTTACATCCCCATGATATGGATATCCGTTGCCAGGAACGCCCGATTGGACATCGGCAGCAAACCAGATTTCCGCAAAGACGGCTGGCGCTTCGGTGCAGTGCCCGGCCGTGAGAAACAGGGTTGACGAGAGCAACGTGCCGCTGCAGCGCCAGAGGGGCGTGTGGTTCGCATCTAAAGCGACCATCAGGCCTACATAGGGATGGCCATTCCCATCTGGCTGGCCATCCGTGACTGCAGCCGCTGGGCTGACAGCTAGAGCCAAAATTACGAGTGCTGAAAAAACAGCAAATAACATTTTATTGCGCATTTTGTCTTCTCCTTGAAGTTCGATGTTGAATAGCAGACTGGCAAAAAATGAGTTGGAAACTTTCTACAGTGATGACCTCCTTCGCGGCAATGAGAGAAACAAAACGCCGAAGTGCTACTTCGGCGGTCTGGCGACCCCATCTAGCGGGGCCCATAACTTTGCGTCCCCGTCTTACGGCGGGTTTGCCTTTATCCATGTGGTTTATTTCAGCTACTAGACGTGCAAGGGTGGGGCAAGTTACAGCTTCATTGTAAGCACAAGGTTACACGAGATTGCTTGGGATAATGCGATGCTGCCGTTTGGAATAAATAATCCCCGTAATTTCTGCGAGGGATTTAAAAACGAATCTACGGCGTATCGTTAACTATTTATTGACAGCCTTTGGCAGGAAGTTGCCGTGAATAGCTCATGACATGAACCGTTGTGTCTGTATGCGAGACGGTCACACTGCCTATGAGTTCCCAGCACCCCAGTGGGAGTTGTTGTGGTTGAACACTGGAGCCGCTAGTTCCTCCAAGGTAGTCGAACTAGGGGCTAAGAACTTTGCTGAATTAGAAAGCCCGCCTATACGGCGGGCTTTGCATTGTTACAGACAATTGTGACTTACCTGGCAGGGCGTACTTCCACCTGCATGAAGCCACCCTGGGCACTAATGCCCGTGATGCGAATCTGCGTGCCAGTATTCGGGTTCTTAACACTTCCCCACGGGTTGGCAGCATCCCAGTACAGGGTACGATCATCAAACACGCTGACAGCTGGAAGGCTCGGCAGCGGCACCAGGGCATCGTTGAAGTGGATGTTCGGGATACCGTCCGTGGCGTCCAAGGTGAAGGTTGCGTCATAGGTCTGGATGCGGTTACGCCATACAGCTCCACCCGGGCGTTTCAAAGCCTGGAAGTGGGCGTCAATCGGCAGGATCAGACCTGCACCCGGGTGCGTACTCGTATTGTTGTTGCGCTGAGACGTGTCCCAGTAATCGATCAGCAAGCCATCCTGGTAGGGGAAATGATCGACGAAATTCGCCTTATCGCCCGTATAACCGAACTGGTATGGTCCGGTCTTGAGACCGTTGTCGTATCCCTTGTACGTGCGGTACTCTGCAACGTAGTAATGGTTGAAGAGAGCGGACTCAGTGCCGGTCGAGATGCGGAAGCCAGCGAAGGTCCAGCCTGCGTCCGCTTCCGCGCCATCGGTGGGGAAGCTGGTAACGTTGAGCTCGTCTGCCATGAAGCCAAAGCCGCCGGTATTCACATCTGTCCAGTAGCGGAAGCCGAGGGTGACGGTCTGCCCGGCAAAGGCGGAAAGATCAGCGGTCAGGTCAACCCAGTTGCCGCCCGAGGAGCCGGTGATGCCGTTGCCGAAGTTCTGGCCGTTCGGATCGGTATTGGTGGAGAGACTGGTGGCCACCGGGTTGCCATTGACGGTCAGATAAGCATAGTCATAATCCAGCTCGATGCTGTAGCGGACCTTGGCTGTCAGAGATACAGTACCCGTCGGCAGGGTGACCGACTTGCTCATGGTGTTGTTGAGATTATCACCAGCGCCGCTGTAATAGAACTTGGAGCCCGCGTACGGCGTGCCAATGACTGTGGTGACGGACTTCTTAGGCAGGACCACGAACAAGCCCTGTGCCTGCTTGGTATTGAACTCCATCGGGCCAAGCTTGAACGTCGCAGTCCTGCCAGCCCCGGCAACCTGATAGTTGAGCCAGCCGAGCTGGAATTTCTCCCAGGCGCCCATGTGACTCGGCTTGTTTCCAATGGTGTTTTCGCCGGTATCTATCCAGGAGCCGGAAGACATCAACGTCCAGAATCCTGTGCCGTTTTCGCCGCCTGCAGTGTCATACAGATCGGGCAGACCTAGATCGTGACCGTGCTCGTGCGCAAAAACGCCCACGCCGCCGTTTTCCGGCTGGACGGTGTACTTGCCGATCCAGTAGTCACTGTTGCCAACGCGGACGCCGCCCCAGCCATTATCGTTCGGGCCGGTGCCATCCGGGCCGTTGCCGGCAGAGAAGGCATACCAACTATGGCTCCAGATCGCCTCAAAGGGGGCGCCAGCTTCTTCGCCTTCCCCGGCATGCACGGACTGGAAGACATCAATATAACCATCCGGCTCATCGAAGTTGCCATCGCCATCAGCATCATAGCGATCCCAGATATCGAATGTAGCCAGGTAAGCATTGATCTGCGCAGGGCTCTTACCTGCCGCGAGCTGAGAATTGTACCAGCCGTCAACGCTGTCGTTTAGGAAGTACCAGACGGCATTGCCGCCCAAGGGGCTATCCAGATCGTCATTATAGGTGGCCATAGCTCCAGGAACGGAGATCCAGTCCGTCGCCTCACCAGCGATGGTGTAGCGATTGGATGACAACTCGATGTAGAAGTTTGCCATGGAGTTGGCGCCTGGCGCCCGGCTGTAGAGCATCTCATCATAGTGCGCCTTGTTGAAATCAGCCACCCAGAGTGTAGTGTTGTTGACTGCCCGGTTAGGCTCAGGGATCTGATTGTGCTGCAGATCTGCGAACTGGCCAAGAACTGTCCAGACCATGCCCTGTCCCTCGCGGGCTAATTGCACGTACTGGCCCTTCGCCACTTCCTTCACCTTGCCATTTGCCTTGCCGTTCAGCTTGGCTTCCAGGGCCTGCTGCTTGAGTTCCTGCTGCTTGCCCGTGCGCGGGTCTGGCCGGTTATCTGCTTTCTGAACCGAGGCCGGATCCTCGCGATTCGAGACTGTGGGCGCCGCGCTGACCGTAGGCACGATTGCCACGGCCAACATGATCACGATCAATAACGTGCTAAACCACTTTGCTTTCATGAACTATATCTCCTCTAATAGTTTGAAATGTTGTGTGGAGCATTTGCGATATGATGATGTTGTCGGGACACCTCCTTAGAAAAACAAACCGCCGAAACAAAAAGCTTTCAGCGGTCTGGCGCTCTGTCAGCCTGTACGCATTCAGAATGGCAGATCACTAGCTGGCATTCCCACCTCGCGATGAGTTTGCTTTGACGATTCGAGTTGTTCGATGTATGGTGATGTTGATAGGCAGCAATAATGTGTTTCAAGAGTTTACCAATATAATACCGTTTGGGTCTAATTTCAATGCTCGGGAGATACATTTCTCCGGCGGGATGAATGACTTTGCGTCCCAACCTCACGATGGGTTTGCCTTTTTGAAACATCTACGTTGTGCAAAGTCAACCCTGATATTGACATTATATTATTTATTAGAAAAAATCAAGGCAAAGTGTAACCAATTGCCCAATTGCCTTACCACCTCACGGTTTGCCATGAGTCACCAACTTCTGACTATTCGACAGTAAAACAGATACCATCCTCTTAGGACTGGGGAAACTTTCCGAACTAAGGAGTAGTCTATATTTTAAAAGGAGATCAAGTTGCGAGCTATTACTTCGCTCATTGTCTTATTTACACTACTATTCGTGGGCGGCTGCGGAGCCTTTCCCGCGAGTACCGCAGCACCCGTGGAAACAACGCCCCGTCCAGACATGGTAACTGTTACGCTAGAACCAACCTTCCCAACCCAAGGAATACCACAGATGACCTCTGAGAATGCCAGCCTGCAAGATCTGATTCAAAAAGTGAAGACAGATTTGTCCCAACGACTATCCGTATCGGTAGATCAAATCAACGTTGGCGAAGTTACAGAAGTCGAGTGGTCCGATTCCAGCCTGGGCTGTCCAGAACCGGGAATGTTTTATCTCCAGGTCATCACACCCGGCTACCGCATCCTGCTCGAAGCGGGTGGTGGTCAATATGAATACCATACCCATCGAGACAAATATTTTGTCTATTGCGAGAATCCAAATTCTGCCTCGCCTTAGAGAAGGATCGTACTCAATCAGGAATAAAGGCTGGCAAGGAAATCTTGCCAGCCATTTCTATAACAAAGCTTTCTGACGATCAAGGATCTTATGGGGTGACGCTTTGAACAACCACATCGCCAGACCCAATCAGGACATCTGCATCTGTGCGAACTTGAACATTGCCAAGCAACACGCGACCTGCCGCTGGAGCGGCATTCGCGGTCACACTGCCGGGCACTGTCCAGCTTGAGCCAGCGGGACGCAATGCGTTGGCATCCGTCACGCTGACCGAGCCGAAAGCTGGGCTGGCAAATACATCCACATAGTTATATGTGGTTGTGCCCGCCGGAACCGAGTAGCCATCGACCAGCACACGCCAAAGACCTACCGCCGGGTTGGCAATGGTTACAGATTCTTCTGAGTCACCATCTGCATTTGATCCGGCTTGTACGCAGGTACCGCTCGTGCAATTGAACACGAATAGGTCCAGGTCGGCTGCCGGATCGGAGGGGCTGCCAATCGTCGCACGTAGCGAGGTGGCACCGGCTGTCACGGTAACATCAAATGTCTGCTGGGCATGATTAGCAATGCTGGGTGTAGCCCGATAGCCACTACCTAGCGCCGTTCCAATTGCCTTGCCTGTGAAATCACCGAATAGATTGGTGATCGTGTAGGATCGAGCAGTGGGTACGCCGATCGTTGCAGTAGGAATAAGATCCGGGTTTGGTGAGACAGTCGCGCCGAGGATCGAAGCGGTCAACGTGAATGGTGCGCTGGCTGCATCTGAGTTTCGACGGGCGTCCACTGTCACTTCCCAAACGCCTGCTTGCGGATTGCTTTGGGTACGGCTTGTTGCACTACCCGTGGTGCAGCCACCAGGCGCGCCGTTGTAGCAGTTGCTCACGCCGTTCGAGTCAACGCCCAAGCCCCAGGCATTCCAACGCAGGAAGCGTATCGCACCGTTACCCGTTGCTCCGCCTCCGTTTAGGTCAACTTTGAAAGCCGGAGTTCCAGGAGGAATG
>DATHUN010000477.1:0-11869 GCA_035462205.1 Anaerolineales bacterium | reverse complement strand
AATAACGTGAGCAGACCATCCACGCCGCGCACTCGTTTCATGAGTTCTTCCCGGCTGGGTGGCAACTCGTTCGCCCACAGATCCACTTCACAAAAATCTCGAATCATCTCCAGCCCTTTATCGGGGATCACTCGCGTCACGAACACCTTTGGTTTCGACATTATTGCTCCGCAAATTGTTTCTGTTATGATAACAGAAATGGATGCGAATCGATTTGCCACGCGTAGCCTGCAAGAGCTGCGCATTCTGCGTATTTTGTCTGCGGCGATCGATGCAGTGGATCCTTATATCGCCGTTCAAAATAATTTGCCTGCACTAGAGGGTCGCGTATTTGGATTGGGGATCGGAAAAGCTGCTATCCCGATGATGGACGCGCTCGCCGAGCGCGTTTCGCTTGCAGGCGGACTCGCCGTCACCAAATTCGCTCCACGCGGCGCCGCAACCGCGTACACTCTTATCGAAGGTGGACATCCTATCCCCGACGCGCGCTCACTATACGCGGGCGAAAAAGTTTTGGAGTTCGTTTCTTCATTGCAGGAAGAAGATACGCTCTGCTGTTTGATCTCCGGGGGCGGATCAGCGCTGGTTACTGCGCCTTATATCCCCTTGGAAGATTTACAAAGGCTGACCTCTTTACTATTAGCCAGTGGCGCTCGCGTGGATGAGATCAACACCCTGCGCCGACAGCTTGACCGGGTCAAAGGCGGAGGAGTAGCACGGGCAACAAAAGCAAAAATCATCAGTTTTATTCTTTCGGATGTTATTGGTAATCCACTCGAAGCAATTGCGTCTGGACCCACCTTTGCTGATCCAACGACAAGCGAAGACGCAATTTCGATTTTGAAAAAGTATGATCTGGAGAAAGCAGTGCCAGATTCTATTCTTGATGCATTGCTCAATCATAGGAAAATTGTCACGGAGGACGGCGGCAGGAGCGCGAATGGAGTTCGCAATATCATCATTGGCGATAATGAACTTGCCTCCCGTACCGCATTGAAACAGGCGGAAGTGGAAGGCTTTCAAGCTGAGATACTGATGAATGATTTACAAGCCGAAGCGCGTGAAGCGGGTCGGATGTTCTCACAGAAATTCCGCGACGAACTGAAGCAACGTCCACGTCCATTTTGTTTGATCGCCGGAGGAGAGACAACAGTTACGGTGAAGGGACAAGGGAAAGGGGGCAGGAATCAGGAATTGGCGCTGAGCGCAGTAAATGAATTGCGCGGCTTGGACGATGTCTTGCTCATCGCGCTCGCAACCGATGGTGATGACGGTCCCACCGATGCAGCCGGCGCGGTGGTGACAGGTGAGTCGGCTCAAAGGGCGGAGTTGCTTGGTTTGGACGCGGCCGACTATTTATCCCGAAATGATGCGTACTCATTTTTCCAAGCGCTAGGCGATTTAATGAAAACCGGTCCGACGGGGACAAACGTCAACGATTTGATTTTCCTGTTCGCGACCTGAGCGCTTCTTCGATCACCTGTCGTAGCAAAGCGATATTCAGATCCTTTTACTTAGGAAGGCAACTGCCCCGGCGGATCATGCCTGCTTATATATTTTCGATTTAGATAGGCACCCTTAGCACGATGCGCGTGGATAATTGCCTTACATGGTTGTTAGGCTACTCCATAAATGCTTTATAAAGAATAAAATACGATTCACCGATTGAGCTTGCATTTATGCCTTCAACAGCTCATTGGTCTAGCAACATATGCCAATAGATTGTTCTATTTTTCGAATACCAACAATCAGATATTATTTCAAAAAGTAGTGATGTTCCAGATCGAACCATATGTTGGTACAAAGTCCGTTGCTAAGAATCAGGAACCAGGAGAAGAAAGATATGCCTGAGAAAATCCCGTACGGTTTTATGGTGCTGCTCATGATTATGGCGGCTATATTTTCGGCTTGTGCTCCTGCTGTGGCAACTGCGCAAGCCACCCAGATTCCAGATGAATCTCCCACGTCGGCGCCAAGCATATCCGGTTCCGTTGGAGTTGTTTTGCCAACGAAGGACGAACCGCGCTGGATTCAGGATGAGACTCGCTTCAAAAATGCCTTCACAAAAGCTGGCTACGATGTCGAGATTCTGTTTAGTGAGGGGGATTCAGCCAAGGAGAAATCCAACGTCGATTCACTGATCGCCAAGGGTATCAAAGTGCTCATCATCTGCCCGCAGGATGGTACCGCCGCGGCGGCCGCCGCAGAAGCCGCTCGCTCGGCAGGTGTCAGGGTGATCGCCTATGACCGTCTGATTCTCAACACCGCTGCAGTCGACTACTATGTCACCTTCGATAGTCTTGCCGTGGGTGCAGCGCAGGCACAGTATCTGGTGAATCATGCTTCTGGTAGTGGCAACCCGCTCTATCTATATGCCGGTGCCGCTTCCGACAATAATGCTTTCCTATTCTTCCAAGGTGCTTGGACCGTATTACAACCGAAGATTGCCGATGGTAGTTTTGTTATCAAGAACTCAAGTGAAGCAATTGCTCTGAAGGACAAGCCAACTTTAAGCCATGATGAGATGAGCAAGATCATCAGTCAGATCACCACAAACTGGGATGCCAACTCGGCCAAGAAACTAGCACAAGCCAACTTAGCAACAGGGACGACTGCCGATAAGGGCGATGTATTCATCCTTGCCCCGAACGATGGGACGGCTCGCGCCGTTGCAGATGCGTTCACAGCGGATCGCGATGTGACCAGCTATGTGGTAACAGGTCAGGACGCAGAAGTAGCTTCCATACAATATATTATTGATGGCAAGCAGTCCATGACTGTACTGAAGGATGTACGCACGCTGGTTGCCGATGCAATCGGTGCGGCAATTACCTATCTCGAAGGTAATACCCCTCCAGAGACCAATACTTATAACAATGGCAAGATAGATGTGCCTGCCAAGCCATCCGAAGTCATTTCAGTCGATAAGGACAACATCCAAACGACGGTGATCGATACCGGTTACTGGCCGGCCAGCGACTTTACGGGTCTACCATAAGTTCATTGATGCAGGATATTGATATTTTGCCCAATAGGTGGTCAAGAAGTTGTGCTTGCTGTCATTTTGACCTTTCCATTTGAATCAGTGGAAAATCATTGTGCTCATTTTGATCCAAAAAGGCTTCGCCAGAAGCCTTTTTGGTTTGCTTGCGCTTGAGGCAAGCGAAATAAAGTTGTTTGCGAATCGCCCGGTGCCGATCGCTTTATTCATCATATAATAATATTGACAGGCAAAATGAAATTGAGTTTCTTTTAGCAATCGATAAATATTACTTGGGGAGTCAAGAAATAAGACTGGCTGGCAGTTCCTCAGAAATGCTTTTCCAAATGGAGTATCCTCATTATAAATAGCTGAGACAATACTCCATTTTCTTCTTGAAAAGGAGAAGGGCATGTCAAAGCCGTGGCACAAAATTGTTCTAGTCTCTATGGGGCTGATGTGGATGATCGCTGCCTGTGACCCGAGATCAGGAAGTGGTCAGAAAGTAGAAATATTCTCATGGCCGACGATGAGTGGCAAAACGGATGGCTTGGGAGCTTTGAACAGCGTCTTTCAGACGCAATACCCCGTGATTGAAATAGTCAACACAACAGCCAATGATACGGAAGCAAACGCGCGTCGTGCCCTTGCTACGCGCCTGAAGGCGGCGAATCCCCCCGATTTGTGGCAAGGGCATGCAGGTCAGGAATTGATTGGCGCCTATGTGGCTGACGAACAAATCGTCGCGTTGAACGATCTCTTTAAACAGGAGGGATGGCTGGAGGTGATGCCGAAGCTGCTGTTTCCTCTCATCTCACAGAATGGCAACATCTATTCGGTCCCGGTCAGTATTCACCGCGCCAACCTGCTTTGGTATAACCCAACGCTTCTCCAAGCGAACGGACTCGCCGTGCCCACTACAATGTCGGAGTGGTTCGATACTCTGGATGCATTACAAGCTGCCGATGTGACACCGCTCGTCGTGGGCGATTCCTCTGCTGGAATGGAGTTACTGGAAACCGTTCTGCTAAGCACGCTAGGGCCAGACATGTACAACAGCCTGTGGGACGGCTCAGCCGATTGGTCCGGAGTGGATGTCACAACAGCACTGCAGAACTACCAGAAGCTGCTCGCCTTCACGAATCGTGACTTGGACTCCTTATCCTGGCAGGACGCTGCTCAGCAGGTTATCAACGGAGAGGCAGCATTCCTGGTGATGGGAGATTGGGTAGAGCCTTATTTCCGCCAGCTTGGCAAAAAACCTGACAGCGATTATGCCTGGGTGCCTGTCCCGGGTACGACGGGAGTATTTCAGTTCCTGTCCGACTCATTTGTTCTGGCAGCCCAAGCTCCTGATCACGATGCAGCTCTTGAATGGTTAAAGGTTGCCGGTTCAAAAGAGGGTCAGGAGGCATTCAATTCGGTCAATGGTTCGATCTGTGCCCGTACTGACTGCGATCCGACTCTCTTTGGAAAGTACCAGCAATCGGCCATGGCGGACTGGTCCAGCAATACGATTGTGGGTTCCTTGAGCTATGGTGTTGTTGTCAACGACGCGTGGAAGTCCGAGATTAAGAATGCTCTGGCTCAATTCGCCCAGGATGGCAATCTGGAAACCTTTCAGAGCGCCCTGGCTGCGGCCTGCAAGGACTCAGGCCAGTGTAAGTAAGGACTAATAAAAGCCACCTTTTTACTCCTAGTTGACGTATCACTGCATTTCATTTTCTGGTTCATAAATTATCTGCAAGCAGCATTATTTGTACACACGGGCTGTCTTAACGGACAAGTCAGCTCTGACATCGGGGAGCGTAGATAGACTGTCCCTGTGCCATCCAGCAGAATGACCGCCAAAGCATCAGTATAAGTCGCTTCCTTGCAGCCGATCACCAGTGCATCTGCGGCATGTGGAAAATACTTGGGAAATCCACCCGGTACTACAACTCCATCCGCACCATTTGGTCCGATTAAAACAAAAGCGGTGCGTGGGAAGTCCATGACCGTGTACGGCGAAAAATAAAACTCACCCTGACCCAGCTTATAAGAACGTGGATATAACGTCCGCCCGACGAGGATTTGTGCGCCAGGATTTTTCAAGAAACTGTCGATCTTTCCCATAGCTAGACCCGCACTGGCAACCTGTTGCTCCGATCGTTGCAATGCTTCGGAAACATTGAAGTTTGCATAGCGTGGCGGATGCAGCTTTTCCGACAGCGGAACTAGCGAACCAACGACGAACAGCACGAGCAGGATTGTTATCGTGGTCGCCCAACCAGATCGTCGTGATGGCGTACTACTATTTGAGCTTCCTGGATCAAACAACGGAGCGAAACGCATATTTGTCGCGACGGCAATTTCTGTAAACAGGAACAGGATTCCAATCACATAGTATAAAGAAAGAATCCAGTCCATGGGAACAATATATCTTCCGCCGGAGGTGCGGGCAAGCGCATCGGATAGATCGTAGAACACAAAAATTGCCAGGGGAGCGATTCCCGCCAGATGTTCGCGCTTCCAGGCAGCACTGATGCCCAGGGTAATAAAAAAAATATTGAGCGAAAAAAATAATAAAGCTGAAGGATTAAAACGCCCGTCCCAATCCTGACGCCAATAGGGATTGGATCCTTTTACCGTATGGCGCAAGTCGTCGAAAACCGGCGAAGTCGGGAAAAGAAGAATTGAGGTAATTACATTATGCACAAAGTGTTTTGGAGCAAAACAAGCAACTGTCTGGCAGGCTTGAACCTGACCATCGAATAAGCTGCTGGATAGAACCGTTGTGGCTTGCAACGTAGCCGCGGCAAAAAAATTTTCCTGGGGTAAGACACTCCCTGAGGGAGAGGAATATCGCATTTGAAGCACTTGTTGAATTTTTGTCAGAATGGGGCTATAAGGTAACGCGCCGCGCGAAACATTCCGTAACTCCCAGGGCAGCGTGATGGCTATCACGGCAAGCACCGTCAATGTGGATGCAAGCAGCCAGTGCTTCCAGCGCGGCAGGTAGCGGAGAAGCACATAGAGGGGAATTAGTGGCAGGAAGATCAATGCATTCGTCCGAATCATCATCGTAAACCCGACCACACCTCCACACCATAAAGCATAGCTCCACTTTTTCTCCGGCTCTTTGAGCCACTCGCAGAGCAACAGGATCAGCAAGGCAAGACCAATCGCTGTGGGGAAATCGGTCATAATCATCTTGGGGTTGGCCAGGTCAATCATATTGCTGGCTGCAATCGCATTGGCACCGCGTATCGCAGCAATGATCGCAGCGGCCAAACCGACCGCGCGCATATTGAGCGATCGCCCGATCGAGTACACGAGCGCCGGAAAAATCGCAAAGATGACGGCTTGCACCGTCATTAAAGTCTGGTAGTCTTGCCCGAACAGAGAATGCAGATAGATCAGGAAACTGATGTAAAGTGTGCGCTCAAAGAATGGCGTGTTGAAAATGTAGATCCCCTGGCCAATCAACCCAAACTGGCTTGCAATATCAAAGGTAGCTGCATCGGCAAATGGATAAAAGACTTTATTGGGTGCAGTCGGACCGGTGAATAAAAAGCTCCCATGCAGAGGCTCACGTGCCCAAAGAATTGCTGTGCCGATAAATAACAGGAGAAAAATAATTACGTCGAAACTTCTCGTGTCTAGGTTTTTGGTGCTACTCAGAAAGAGTATCCCTGCAGAAATTGCTACCATCAACTGTGAAGCTAAAATCGGCACTGCTGCCCCATACCAAAAATCTTCCAGCCTGTAGGCATCGTAGTTGTTGAACGTACTCCAAGCTAGGACGGGTAGGCTTATCAAAAATAAAATAAACCCTAAGCGGAAAACATCTGCCGTTTTGGGTTTCTGCTTGGAGAAACTGGTGCGTCTTGCGATAAAAACGAGTACCGTCGCAATACTTACCGCCAGGATGAAAACCATCATGGGTTGGATGCGGTCCCAATACGCACGGAGTAAGCCAACGCGGTAGGAGGGGATGAAGCATCCGACCCAGCCAAGCCCGAGGCTGACCCCGGCTAACCAGAAGAATGCTTTACTGAAAGGACCCTCGCCAAACCACCACTCGAGAAAGGTTTCTGCCCATTTTTGATCCTGAAACGCTTTGAAACCTAATGCTGCAAAAAAGATACCTGCGATCAGAAATCCAAAGGCAATCAGTAAGCGTAGCAGAGAAAGACCAAAAATAATTGAACTCTGCGGTTCGGACGGCGAGCGAAACATCCCACCTAAGAGAAAAATAGAAACCACGACTATGAAAAATGAATAAGCCAGGATGACTTTCTGGGAAATTGTAGCTTTGAGCATCAAACGTCCGCTTTACGATTTATGGCATGCTGCATGATCGAAGGCCAACTTATAAACGGCTAGTGTTTCCCGATTGACCTTCGCCATACTGAACTGGTTCATCGCAATTTCACGTCCAGCATTTCCCATCCTGCGGCGCAGCTCAGGGTTTGTAATCAGTGTTTCCAAGGCGTTTGCCAATGCCTCAGCATTCCTGACCGGTACCAACCAGCCATTCACGCCGTTCATAACCACGTCCCGGCAGCCGGGGACATCGGTTGTGACAATAGACAGTCCACAGGCAGCCGCCTCGAGTAACGCGTTCGGAACTCCTTCGCGGTAAGACGGGAGACAGAAAATGTCCGCTTGGGCGAGAGCGGCGGGCATATCATCTTGCCAGCCCCACCACTCCAGTGTTTCGGATTGCTTCCATGCATTGATCTGCTCATCCGGAATCGAGGCCGGGTTACCCGGATCCGTTCTCCCGGCGAGGGCGAAACGGGTATTTAATCCCTTTTGTCTGAGTGTTCGAGCAGCCTCGATATACTCGAGCAAGCCTTTCGTCACAAGCATCCGGCTGGAAAAAAGTACTACGGGCGTTTCGTTCGACCTGTCTGTAGGACGATACTTCTCTACGTCCACACCAGTTCCCAGAATTAGGTGGGACTGTTCGTCTTTGATCAACTGCTTTTGAATGAAAATATCGCGGTCTTCAGGATTTTCGAAGATTACCTGCGTGTCATATAAGTTCATGCGATAGAGGCGGCTGGCAATGGCGCGCAGCAATCGTGTGGCTCGATCCGTGTTGATGAAGAGGTGGCCTAACCCGGTGATGGAGTTAATGATCCCTGCAATTCCTGTGAGATGAGCCGCCATAGACCCGTAAATGACCGGTTTGATCGTGAAGTGGTGGACGATATCAGGACGAATTTTTCGGTAAAGGAGGATCAGCCGCCAGATAGCCACCAATTCCCCAAACGGATTAATGCTCTGCCGGGATAGCTCAAAAGGAATCCACGAGAAGCCGTCCTGCTGCAAAAGCTCCTGAAAATCGCCCGGCGGTGAAACCAAGATGACCTCATGACCCTGGTCACGCAAGTTCTTGGCAAGGGAAAGACGAAAATTATAGAGATACCAGTCGGTGTTGGCAAAGAGAAGAATTTTTGACATGGTAGGTCTTTAATTATGTTTCAGTTCTTTACCTTTTGTGCACTTTTGAAAAGATCAAGGAGTTTTGGGGCTGTACCTTGAAGATTATACTTTTGTTCTGCCTTTTGACGACCTGCTCCTCCCATATCGATGGCAAGAGATGGATTGTGGATAAGCGACCGGAGCGCCTCGAGCCACTCGCCTGGGGACGAGGCCAATAATCCATTGATGCCGGGTTCAACCATTTGCTGATTGACGCCGACCGGGGAAGCAATAGCAGGTAATCCGGCTGCCATATACTGCACTAGCTTATAGCCGCACTTGCCACGCTCAAAGGGACCGTCCACAAGAGGCATGATCCCTACATCGAACATTTCGCCAATGGACGTTTCCAGTTTCTCATCCCAGGAAAGAATTGTGGTTGGAATGTTTGAAAACGGGACAATGTTTCCCGCTCCGATCAGCACGAGACGGATGGCCGCTTCACGAGAAAGGTGGGTAAGCGCCTCCCTGACCAGATCCAGATAAGGAGCCGTAACTGGCGAACCAATCCAGCCAATCCGGAAAGGCGGCGTCGTGCCGCCTGTTTTGGCTGTATAGCCGTTGACATCTACCACACTTGGCAGGTGTTCGATCCTGTGGGCACCCGCTTTCCTCGCCCTATCCGCCAAATATGCATTGCCGGCAACGACCATTGCCGCGCGCTTCATAACGCGGTCTATTTTGTGCTTGAACAAAAAACGTATCACGGCAGATTTATTCAAGTCATAACGGTGAAAGACTGCATCATCATAGTCGACGATATAAGGGATTCGCGCTGTTTGCAGCAGTCCTTCAAACCAAGCCGGAAGCCAGGGAAAAATTTCTTTCTCCACCCATATAAGATCATATCCATCACTCTTGAGAACAGTAAGCAAACGTTTCAAATAGGCAGACCAAACACTCGTTTTGCTCACAGCACGACCCATGTATAGACTTTGCACATACGCATCGTTAAAAAACGGCGCGTTGGTAATCTCAACTCCCTGGGATTGCAGATAAGGAAAGTATTGATAAAAGCGAACTCGGCTGCTGGAGCCGAGTCGCTCGTATCGGGTCAGAGCGAGAACACGCATTAAGACTTTCCACTTCGTGAATTAAGCACATTCCGGAGGTTATAACCTAATAGGTACGGCTGTAATAAACCATGTTGCATATGTTTCTCCAAGATGTGCCCAGAAACTTTGCGCCGCTTTTGTATTGCTCTTCTTTTTTTCCATGCTTTGGGCAAGCCATAGATTGCATCCCACTTGGCGCGGAGCAATACCTTTCCACGTCCTCGCAGGGCATAATACAATAAGTAAATAACATTAGCGATGATATGTTCGGACAAGTGAAACCAAAATAATTTTAATGGCATATTTTTTACGAATGTCCAAATCATATTCCGATGTGAATGGTAAAAAGCAAAGTCACTGCGTTCGCCAAAAGTAGCAGAGCCTATGTGATGAACAACTGCCTGAGGCACATACAAACATCGATAACCTTGCAATTGCAGTCGAAATCCAAGATCTACATCTTCGAAGTAACTAAAGAAATCCTCATCAAAACCGTCCACATCTAAGAATGCTTGTCGCAGATACATTGCCGCCGCAGCACAGGGACTGAATATCTCTGAGCTTTCTAAACCATATTCATTCGCTGGATAACCGAGCCCCAACCGCCAGGCTAAGCCGCTTACATGATAAGTATCGCCAGCGCCATCCAAAATGGATGGATTGGCTGCTACAAGTTGCCGGGAGGAAAAGCTTGCAATGTCGGGATGTTCCTCAGAAGCGCGAATTAATTCTGCAAGCCAGTCCGGTTCTGGAAAGGCATCAGCATTGAGTAGAACCAGCCATTTGCCTTGAGCAAGTTTCGCCCCCAAATTATTGGCAGCTGTAAATCCTATGTTGCCTGATAAATACTTCACGTGCAAATCAAGCTGAGGGTATTTTTCTGCCAAATCTACTGTACTTTTGTCCTGTGATCCATTGTCTACAATTAAGATCTCAAAATTCTTAAAAGTTTGTAATGACAAACTTTCCAAACAACGTGATACATATTCGCCGCTGTTCCAGCAAACAATGATCAACGATATAAGTGGAGATGCTAAGGAATCCATAACAGGTCAGACACCGGCATAAGAAACTGCCAGCCAAGTATAGTGTATTCCATTCTTCAATGTATGCTGACCTAGACAGAATAACTTATTCTGTTTCTAAGTTTGTTTACGTCTGAGAAGCCTAACCAAAGCAAAAAAACCATCTGTCAATCGACGCAATATTCGGTCACGGTGGCTATCGATGGGGGCAAGAGTGACCCGGAGTCGGCGAAACACCAATATTATCTTCCATGTCTTGCTGTTTTTAATCTCGATTAATTCCTCATAGGTCCAATAGCCCTCAACTGCGCGCTCTGCAAGGACATGCATGCAAGATAAAAGGTATTCTGAGAGTTGCTCAACCGTAAAATTGGAGATAGAAAGAGTATCGTCAAATTCGCTTGTCTTTAGTATGTTGTACTGATCACTGAGAAATCTTTTACCCCCAAAATATCGCTTTTCCACCATTTCCACATCCGCCCTACTCTTTTCATAAATTTCTCTTGCTGTATTTCTTGAAAGACGAAGCGGCGTTATGGAAAGCGGTGAACTTTGAATCGCTTCGGCCATCCAATCTCGAGCGGGATCTGTAATTAGATTGTTATTTTGATCGAAGACGGGGTAAAGCTCATTAAGTAGGAGCATCACGCAAGCAGCCTCCTTTTGCATACCGGCGTTGATATACTTTTGATTGCCAAAATCCAGATCCAGAAGACCAAATCTTCCGCAAAAATCCTTAACTATGTCCGAGCCCTGTATATAAGGAGCAGCCATACAGACCGTCTCAAAAGCCGTCTCAAACTTATTGAAGATCTCCGTAAGGGAATCTCGATATGTTACTTTAACCTCGCTTTTCCACCACCCTGTGCGGATATGTTCCTGGGCCAAACTTAAAGACCAACTCCACGGATCACGAACATACGCAAACAATACAATATTTTCTGCGAAAGATCTGAGAAATTCACGCATTGCCCTCAGCTCCTCCACGCTCATACTTATAAAATACTCGCTAGAAATAATGATTTGTCTAGGCTGTAACTTGTTTATTTCCGCAAGTATGTCGTTTCGATAGCTTTCTAGAAAGTCAGTAATTCCGTCACGGTTTTGAAGCCCAAGCATCTGTATTTGAATCAAAGATTCCGGTTGCTTTGAAAACAAGCCTTGAAAGAAAAAGTGATTCTCATATTGCCCTGGATAAAGAGTATTATGATTCTTTAGAAGTTCTCTACGCTGGTTGAATAAAGCGCGTTGAATTGCACTTGTGCCAGTTTTGGGCAAACCAAAGTGAAGAATCAGTTGATGAGCCTTATGGTTCATTGCATTTGTAGACAGAC
>DATHUN010000476.1:0-2542 GCA_035462205.1 Anaerolineales bacterium | reverse complement strand
GCCCTCGTTGCCTGGATCCATCCTGTAATAGTTACTGGTGGGAGAAGTCCTCATCCGATTGCCATTGGTATCGAGCAAGAACCAATCGGGATGCGTTTGGCTAATGTTGCAGAAATCACCGGCCTTGTAGGCGACTTGATTATTGGCGGGAATGGATGTGCAGTTTCCAGGGTCCTGGATTCCTTCGGATCGGTAATAGTGGGGGATCGTGGAAGCAAAGCCATTGGCGACAAGCTGATCGCGGAACGTTTCATCCCCTCCGCTCAAAACAACATTGCCAAAGTTTTGGGCAATGCTCATCGCGTCGCTATTGGACGGCGGCTTATAGAAGAATGCCAAGTTGATCACCCTGTTTGGCATGAGTGTCGCGGATTGCGATGTGGCTCGGCTCGGCGTAAAGACGCCGAATGCAAGGACGATAGCGAGAATGATGCTCGCGATGCGAAGGACCGTCTTATTCATTAAATTGTCTCCTTAGTGCAGTGCGCCATCCGGTTTCCCAGACAGCCCCGCCGTAACGTTTATTGGAGGGTCGTGATTAATTCTCAGAGTACATGGAGGATTGGTTCATGAGGTTGGTGTTGTACAAACCTAGCACATGATATACAAAGCAACAGATATACTGCTAGGAGTACAGTACCGATTATCTGAACATATCTGTAAACTTGTTGAAGCGTGCGCCTCCTCCGAATTTCGGAAAGTTTCTGTGAGAAATGGCCCAAAATGAGAAGCAATTCTGCCTGATCCTAAAGAAACTTATAGGTTGTCGATGCTATACTTGTCACAATGAATGTACTGCGTTCCCTCAAGCATCGATCCTTTGCATTACTGTGGAGTGGACAAACCATCTCGCGGCTTGGCGATAGCTTGTATCGTATTGCTCTGGCGTGGTGGGTATTGGAGAAAACAGGGTCAGCTACTGCGATGGGCACGGTCCTGATCTTGTCCCAAGTGCCATTACTGATATTTCTGCTCATCGGTGGCGTTGTCGTCGACCGCTTTCCCCGTTTACGCATCATGTTCCTCTCCGATATGCTCAGTGGACTCGTCGTCAGCTGTATTGCCTTGTTTTCCTGGCTGAACCTGCTGCAGGTCTGGCACATCTATGGTGCCAGCCTGATCTTCGGATTTGTGGAAGCATTTTTCTTTCCGGCCTATCAATCGGTCGTCCCACAAATCACACCACCGGAAATGCTCACCAGCGCCAATTCCCTCAACGGATTGAGTGGACGACTGACGGGCATTCTGGGACCTATGCTGGGCGCGGGACTGGTCGCGGCCGGCGGCACATCGCTGGCATTCGGATTGGATGCGCTATCGTTTTTGGCATCCACACTTTGTATCCTCCCTATCCTCCGGTCGGAACAGTTTGCATCTCTGCGGCAGGCAGACGCCTCAAAAACGGCGATGGGGTCCAGGTCTATCAAAGAGGCGATCCAACAGGGATTTGCGGATTTACACGAAGGCTGGCTTGCGATCATCACCGTTCCGTGGATCTGGATCACCATCCTGATCTTTGGTATTTTGAACATCATGGAAGGCAGTCCGCGGGCTGTTGCGATGCCGTTCCTGATCAAGGAGGATCTTGGCGCAGATGTCGCTGTCCTAGGCTTGTTTGGTTCTGCATTCTCACTGGGATATGTACTCAGCGCGCTCTGGCTGGGACAATATAAACGTCTGCGCCACCGTGGACCTCTGGGATATATCCCGGTCATGATCAATGGTTTCCTGCTCTTGCTGTTCGGACTAAAGTCTCCCATCCCAGTCCTTGTGATCGCGATGTTCTTTTACGGGGTTTGCTTCAATATCTTCGCACTGGTTTGGACCAACACATTGCAAGAGATGGTGCCGAATGACAAACTTGGCCGCGTGTATGCGTTTGACTCGCTCGGGTCATGGGTGCTGCTGCCGATCGGCTTTGCTCTGACAGGCTGGGCAACGGACCGGGTCGGCGCGCCGACGGTTTTCCTGATCGGCGGATGCGGCACGATTTTGATGACGTTGATTGGTTTATTCCATCCTGCCGTTCGAAATCTCGATTAATATCTTGAAATAATTTCTCCATTGCTCAAATTCTAAGTCGTACGGCATTGCTTAAAGACGAATAAAAGGGTTCACTGGCATTTGCCAATGAACCCATAACTATTATGTTACTAGCGCTCCTGTATTATCTCTGATAGAGCCAGTCGCCCCAACCCATGATCCTTCCGCTGATAGACGGCGCAGCAGGGTACAAAGTGCCATACATCCTGTTGGCCATCCAGGGCACGTACATGGCGGCAGTACTAATGTGCCAGCCCGATCGATACATAAAGTGCACTGCCCGCCTGAGCGCCAGGTTGGACCAGGCGTAGGGGTTGCCATAGTTTCCCGTGCGATACAGCAGTTCGGCGGAGACGAACAACCCCTGTAATGCTTCCCACTCGTAGCTGACTCCTTCGCCTTGAAGGATACAACAAACACCTCCGCGTGAAGCATCCTCCACCAGCACACCATCAAGATCTATCCCAGATTTGACGCAGGGCGGATTAATGGCTGTCCA
>DATHUN010000475.1:0-3035 GCA_035462205.1 Anaerolineales bacterium | reverse complement strand
ATTCCGTTATGTATTGTGACAGGCTTCGCTTTTTTCTTTTTCGCCACGCCCTCTGCCAGCGCGGCGATTTTTGTAATGCCGACATCGACACAGGAAAATCTTTGGGCACAGGTAAGCCTTTCCAAACCAACATATACACCTTCGCCGATTCCACCAGCCACTGATACACCGGTCCCTGCGCCGGTCGCGACCGAAACGCCTGCGCAGCTAGCTATGGAAGTGGTCAACCAACCGGCCGCCCAAGACTACACCCAACAGGAACAATTAGCTCCTGCTGGTGCGTCTTATGGTGGATCGAAATACATTCTCGTTGATATTTCCGAGCAGCATATGTATGTGTACGAAGGTGATCAACTGGTCTACAGCTTCGTCGCTTCGACCGGGATAGAAAATTCCACGCGCATCGGCAACTTTGCGGTGCAGAGCAAGATTCCCAACGCGTATGGTTCTACATGGAATATCTGGATGCCGAACTGGCTGGGAATCTATTGGTCCCACGGCTTGGAAAACGGAATTCATGCCTTGCCAATTCTCTCGAATGGCGCGACGTTGTGGGCTGGCTTTTTAGGACGACCCGTCTCTTTTGGCTGTGTTGTCCTTGGCTCGTATGAATCCAAGCTTTTATACGATTGGGCGGAGATCGGAACGCCCGTGGATATTCAACGGTAAAAAACGAATATCATTGCCCCGCCGGAAGCAATCTCCTGGTTAACGAAGAGATTGCTTCTCAAAGACTCGCAAGGACATATATTAAATTATTAAAGGTATTCTATGGATCCTCATTTCATCGAAGCTCGTGAATTGATCGTCAAAGCTCGTGAGGCAATGCGCCGCGGTGACAAAGCTTCCGCCTGGAAGATGGGAGAACAGGCTGCGCTTCTCGCGCCTGATATGGAAAATGCCTGGCTCATCCTGGCTGCTTCCGACCCGGACCCAGACGAGGCGCTGGCATATGCCCAAAAGGCTCTCCAGATCAATCCATCCAGCGCGCGCGCCCATAAGGCGGTCGAATGGGCAAACGATAAGCTGAAGCAGGCTGCCAGCGCCGACCTGAACCCGTCGCCGGTTCTACATGAGGCGGCGGTCAGCTTTGCCCAGATCGCGCCGGTGACAATCACAGAAACTCCTCAGCCGCAGCCAAAGTCCGATAATCGCAAGTGGATTTACGCGGCATCATTCCTTGGTTTATTGTTGTGCGTAGTGCTGGCGTTCGCAGCGTATTCGGCGGTGACTCATCCTGCCTTTGCATCCATTTTGCACAGTGCGCCCGCCGCCAAGAAGGCCGATCATTGGGCGGCCATGGATCTCCCCAAACCATCGGTGACGCCAATCAAAGCCAGCGCGTTTGCACCACCCGCTGCTTCTAGTACGCCACTGCCGAAACCCACTGCTAAGAATCCACCACAAAAAGCGGCAACACCAACACCATCAGAAATTCCTACCGAAGAACCGACCGCGACTCCTGCCGCCACAGAAACACCCGCCTCACTGGCAATGTCCGCTGTGGAAGACACACCGACCACAGAGTACGTCGCGCCCGCGCCCTCTGGTGAGCTGCCCGATATCGCCAAAAGTGGAAACGGTACCCGCTGGATCGACGTGGACCTGACCAACCAGTCGGTCTACGCTTATGAAGGCGATACGGTGGTCAACTCCTTTATCGTCTCTACAGGCACGTGGATGTACCCGACAGTCACCGGCCAATATAAGGTCTATGTCAAATATCGCTACGCCGACATGCACGGACCCGGCTATTACCTGCGCGATGTTCCCTATGTGATGTACTTTTATAAAAGCTATGGATTACATGGTACGTACTGGCATCATAATTTTGGAACGCCGATGAGTCACGGCTGCGTCAATTTGAGCATCGAAGACGCGGGCTGGTTGTATAACTGGGCATCTGTCGGAACGGTCGTGAACGTGCATAATTAGAATCTGTAGGGACGGGTAGTCGCCCGTCCCTACATTGTTTAATCGATGAGTAAGCCTGATCTTTCCCGGCGTGATTTTCTCAAATTGAGCGGTTATGGCTTGCTGGGCATGGCGCTGCCGCATTCCTCTCTTTCTCTCCAACAGGATAATTTTGACAATTTACAAGGACGCGTAACCGAGCGAATCTTGTGGTCGCATGATGAGCCGAATCCGAAGGCCGGTCGCAAGAAGCTGTACTGGCGTGACCTGATTCTCTCGATTACCAACTCCACCACCAGCGACGATGACAAGGCGTTCAACCGCGTCTGGTATGAAATCGCCGAGGGCGGCTACATCTATTCGGGGAGCGTACAGCCCGTCCGCACGTTGTTGAACGAGGCGCAGACCATCTCGCTCAAAGGGGCGCTGGGCGAGGTCAGCGTTCCCTACACCGATGCGTATCTCGAGCCGGATGCCAATTCGGATGTGCTGTACAGACTCTACTACGAGACCGTCCATTGGGTGAAAGCCAGCGTGATTCATCCGAAGGATAGACACGTGTGGTATGCCCTCCTGGACGATAAATTCGACCAGTTTTACTATGTTCCTGCCGAGCACATCCACCTCATCCCGGATGCGGATCTGGCTCCATTATCGCCGGAGGTCGCGGATAAAGATAAGCGGGTCGAAGTCCGTTTGCGCGATCAACTGGTGCTTGCCTACGAACGTGATCATCTAGTCTTTGCGACGCGTGCCTCGACCGGGATGAAACGTCAAAGCGGATCGTACACTACGCCCGACGGGGAATTCATCACCTACCATAAGCGACCCACCCGCCACATGGCAGCCGGGGATATCGCCGCCAGCGGCTTTGACCTGCCCGGTGTCCCCTGGGTGCTGTATATCACCAAAAGTGGAATCTCCTTCCACGGCACCTACTGGCACAGCGACTTCGGACGCCCGCGCAGTCACGGATGCATCAACCTGACCCCGCAAGACGCCAAATGGCTCTACCGTTGGACACTTCCGACCGTCTCACCAGATAAGGAATTGGCGTATGGGTATGTAGGGACGAAGGTGGAGATCAAAATTTAGAATACTATGTCACTCCCCGAAGGGCA
>DATHUN010000474.1:0-23092 GCA_035462205.1 Anaerolineales bacterium | reverse complement strand
GGGTTGTTAAATGAGGAATGGCAGGCTCGAGCCTAGCCTGATCGCAAAAAGGAGACAGCTATGAAAGATCTATTTCGCGGAGAACTCGTCCGCTTTACGCTGGAAGAACCAGAGGTGCGCGCCAAAGCCGAAGCTCACTGGCAGCGTGATACCGAATTCAATCGCCTTGCCGATAGTGAACCTTCTCAATTGTCCTCTGAAAAAAAGATCAAGGAATGGTTTGAGAAGCAATCTGAAAATGGTTTCGAACCTCAACGTTATTCTTTCTCGGTTCGCACATTGGAAGAGGATAAATATATCGGTTTTCTCGGCGTATGGGTTGACCTCATCCACAGCGAGGCCTGGGTTGGACTCGGCATTGGCGAGCGCGAGTTTTGGAGCAAGGGCTACGGCTCAGATATGATGAAGCTGTGCCAGCAGTACGTCTTTGCCGAATTGGGCCTTCAGCGTCTATCGCTTGGGTTGTTCGAGTACAACCCACGCGCCTTGAGGTCTTATGAAAAGTGCGGCTTTCGACTGGAAGGTCGCTCGCGCAAGGAGGTCCTGCGCGAAGGCAAACGCTATGATTCCTTATGGATGGGCATCCTGCGCGAAGAATGGCTGCAGATGCAGACCGGAGAAAACCCATGAAAGACATTTTTACAGGAAAACTTGTGCGCCTCTCCGCCTTTGATCCGGAAGAAATGAGCAAGGCATTTCCGCGCTGGAATCGGAATTCAGAGTATTTTCGCCTGCTTAATTCTTCGGCCCGACCAATGCAGTCTTCAAAAGCTGCCTCAAAGTGGATGGAAGAGGAAGTGAGTGCGATGTCGCTGGAAAGCTATACCTTCAGTATTCGTGCTCTTGCAGAGGACAAGTTGATCGGAGAAATCAGCCTCGATGTAGCGAACTGGCCCGGACGCGAGGCGTTTGTGGGGCTTGGCATCGGCGAAACTGAATATTGGAGCAAAGGCTATGGTACCGATGTGATGAACGTTCTGCTGCGCTTTGCCTTTACCGAGATCAACCTGAGGCGCGTCAGCCTGGGCGTCTTCGAATATAACCCGCGCGCGATACGGTCCTATGAAAAAGCGGTCTTCCGACATGAGGGACGCCTGCGGCGTTTACTCCACCGTGAAGGACGCCGCTGGGATAATCTTTTTATGGGCATCCTGCGCGAAGAATGGCTCGAACAAAATGTGGATACTCTTCGCGCCCTAGTTAAGGCGGAAGAATAGGAGGAAATGATGAACACAAATCTAAAAATGGATGAGGCGATTCTTGACCCAAGCCTCAAACTGCGCTCCGCGCAATGGAGCGACCTCGAAGCGGTGACGCAACTGATCTACGATGTTTGCGCCGCGGATGGCGACGCAGTCGTTGCTGTCACTTCCGAAGAGCTGAGGCAGGAATGGGAAACGCCTGGCTTTGAACTGGAGCGGGATGCTTTTCTGGTGCAAGATAGCGACGGTCGTATTGTCGGTTTTGAGGAATTCAACAACCAGCATGCACATGCCATCTTGCAAACCGATGGATACGTCCATCCCGAATTCAAAGGACGCGGCATCGGTACGGCTTTATTGCAAATGGTTGAACAACGCGCTCGTCAGGAAATGAAGCTTGCTGAGTCAGAGGTGCGTGTTGCATTGCGCAGCACAACCGATGTCCATGACTTGGCAGGCCTTGAGCTGCACAGGAATGAAGGTTACCAACCGTTGCGCTATCACTGGCGGATGGAGATCGTGCTCAACGAGCCGCCGGCAGAACCAAGGTTCCCGGAAGGAATCGAACTGCGCCCCTTCGTCAAGGGCGAGCATGATGTCGCCGTGTGGCAGGCGCAGAATGAAGCTTTTCGCGATCACTGGGGCAGTCACGATGTGTCCCTCGAAGATTGGCGACGCAGCCGGTTTGGTGATCCTGAATTTGACCCGACCCTCTGGGCAATTGCCTGGGATGGGCAGCAGGTGGCTGGTTTCTCGCTCAACCGTTACCGCATGGGCATCGGCTGGATTCGCACCCTGGGTGTTCGCCGTGCCTGGCGTCAACGCGGACTTGGCGAGGCGATCCTGCTCCATTCGTTTGGCGAATTTTATAAGCGCGGCAAGACCACCATCGGTCTCGGTGTGGATGCGCAAAATCCTACCGGTGCGACGCGCCTGTATCAAAAGGTTGGCATGGTCGCCGCAAGCGAGTTTGTTACCTATGAAAAGGAACTTCGCTCCGGTCGGAATGTGGACGAAGAGTAAGGAAAGGAAAAGGAATGAACGCACTTACCCAAAAAGAAACAGTCGTGGAATTGCCTGCCGGCTTCACTGCACGCGCTGCGACCATGGATGATCTGGAAAATGCCGCGGCACTTTTCAATCGCTGGTCACGTGCCGTGATCGGACGAAATGAAATTGCCAGCGCGGATATCGTTCGCAACGACCTGCAGCAACCAGGTTTCGATCTTGAGCAGGATACCCGGCTGGTCATTGCAGCCAACGGTGATCTGGCTGGCTACATCGAAGCCTGGACTACGGTCAAGCCACCCGTTCACCCCTGGATTTGGGGACGCGTCGATCCGCAGTATGAGGGCAAAGGTATTGGTACATGGCTGATGCAATGGGCGGAGGAGCACGTCCTGCGTGCACTTCCAGAATTGCCAGATGGGCTCCGTTTCGCGCCCCAGGTTGGCACATACCGGCAAGCCGAACGCCCGAAGAGATTATTCGAGAAGTTAGGATATCGTCAGATTCGCAGTTCCTATGAGATGCTTATCGAAATGGACGCACCTGTGCCTGAAGCGGAATTCCCCTCAGGTATCACTGTTCGCACCTATAATCCGGCAACCGATGCCGCAGCCACCTATCGCGCCCAGCTCGATTCCTTCCGGGATCATTTTGGATTTGTGGAAGGACCCTTTGAGGAGGGCTTGGAACGCTTCAAGCACTTTTGGGAGCAGGACGACTTCGACCCCACTCTCATGTTCCTCGCCATGGATGGAGAGAAGATTGCAGGCATAAGTCTTTGCCCCCCGCATTCCTTCGAGGATCTAGAGATGGGTTGGGTCGGAACGTTAGGCGTGCGCCGTGAGTGGCGCAAGCGCGGCATTGGACTGGCTTTGCTGCGACACTCCTTTAATGAATTCTATCGGCGCGGCAAGCGCAAAGTAGGACTGGGCGTCGATGCCCAGAATCTGACCGGCGCGCTGCATCTTTACGAAAGCGCCGGCATGCATGTCCACCAGGCGTTCGACCAGTACGAAAAGGAACTGCGACCGGGCACAGAAATCAGTGTACAATCCCTTTCGTAAGAGACTGAAGAAAACCCTGCGAAGGCTGTAAGCCTTCGCAGGGTTCTAAGACCAAACCAAATTTCAAGAGGAGTACACACATGAATATCCGTTGCTCTTTCTGTCAGACACCCTATACACTTAGCCGTGTTGCCATGCTCGATGCCTTGCAGGAAGTTGATGCTGGAAACCTGACTCACTACGATGCCCATTGTCCGCGCTGCCGGCGCGCCACGCCCATTCCTCGTCAGAGGTTGGAGATGGCGATGCCCAACTGGCGCGAGGAGCTCAAGCAGTTTGAAAAGGAAATGAAGGAAAACCCACAATCAGAAGCACCTCTTCCTAAAGAAGAATCAACACCTGTTGCCGAAGCCGCACCCGCCCCGGAGGCTGCTGCCCCGAAAAAACGCGCGACCAAGTCAAAGCCAGAGTCGAAGCCGGCCGAAGGCATGCCGCAGACCGCTGCGCGCCAAACCACTCCCGCAGCGGATACCAAGAAATCAAATGAAAGAAAATCGAGCGGCAAAGGGACTTCCAAGAAAAACGCATGAGTATCCGCGCAGTATTTTTCGATCTCGGCGGAGTGATTGTCCGCACGGAATATCAGGCGCCGCGCCAGCAATTGGCAGAGCGCCTCGGTATGGAATATGACGATCTGAGCCGGATCGTCTTCGATAGTGATACGGGCATACAGGCGTCCATCGGCGCGATCACATCCCAGCAGCATTGGGAGTCGGTGATGAAACGGCTGAAACGGTCCGCTGAGGAAATGACTGCGATCCAAGAAGAGTTCTTCGCCGGTGACATCGTCGACCGTCAACTGTTGGAGTTCCTGCGCTCGTTACGCGGCAAGATCCAGACCGGACTTATCTCGAATGCATGGAGTGACCTGCGCGATTACATGACGCGCGAAAAGATGATCGACGCCTTCGATCACATCATCATCTCTGCCGAAGTGGGTGTGGCGAAGCCTGACCCGAAGATCTTCCAGATTGCGCTGGAAAAGGCTGGGGTGAGACCGAGCGAGGCGGTGTTCGTCGACGACTTTTACGTCAACATCGAAGGCTGTGAGAAGGTCGGTATGAAGGGCATCCATTTCAAGGACTCCCAGTCCACCTTACAGCAACTCAAGCTTCTTTTATCCGCAGGACAGCTTCGCTAGTAACGGCGATTGTCCTGCGCGGGCACGACCGTCCCTGTGGCAGGTAATCGCCCGACAGGACAAATTATGTTCACTCAACAACAATCAATTCTGCGCGATCTTGGTAAGGGTTTGATCATGCGCCGCGCAACGCCTGAGGATGCATACGCGCTCAGCAAGTTCAACGGCGATATCCATGGCGAGGATGAAGTGGACCGGAAGGGTGTCATGGCGTGGACGAGCGATCTGCTCACGCGTCCGCATGCCACCTTTCAGCCGGGCGATTTCACCATCGTGGAGGAAACCGCCACCGGGCGGATCGTCTCCTCCTTGAATCTCATTTCTCAAACCTGGAGCTATCAAGGAATTGAATTTGGTGTCGGTCGCCCCGAATTGGTAGGTACCCTGCCTGAGTTCCGCGGCCGGGGACTGATCCGCGCTCAGTTTGAGGAAGTACATAAGTGGAGTGCCGACCGCGGCGAACTGGTGCAAGCCATCACCGGCATCCCGTATTACTATCGTCAGTTCGGTTATGAATTCGCGCTAAACCTCGGCGGCTGGCGTATGGGCTTGATTGTGCCAAAGCTCAAAGAAGGGGAGATGGAGAAGTTTGTGATTCGCCCGGCCGACAAGGATGATATTCCCTTGCTGATGTCCCTGTATGAATATGGGTGCAGGCGCAGCATGCTCAGCGCCCAGTGGACCGCGGCTCACTGGTACAACAACCTGTTCGAGCTGAGTGAGGAAAATTTCCATCGGTTGGAGTATCGAATACTCGAACGAGCTGACACGCGTGAGCCCGTTGGTTATTTTGGTCAGACACCGCTTCTCGGCTCGACCGGCGCGCGTGCATTCCACTACGAACTGGCGCCGGGTGTTTCCTGGCTGGAGGTCTCACCGTGCGTTGTTCGTTATATGTGGGATACCGGCCAGGAATATGCCAAAAGGGAAAATCGTACTTGCACTACATTCAGTTTCCTGCTCGGCGCGGAACATCCTGTTTATGAAGCGCTGGGCAACACGCTTCCCAGGATCAGCAATCCGTATGCATGGTATCTGCGTGTGCCGGACCTGTTGGGTTTTCTCAATCTGATCAAGCCTGTGCTTGAACAACGATTGTCTGAATCCATTGCCTGCGGGCATACCGGTGAATATTTGCTCGTCATGTATCCGCAGGGAATCCGTCTCACGCTCGAGAATGGGCACATCGATTTGGATTCCTGGAAACCCGACAATGCGGAAGATGGTAATGCAGTTTTCCCTATGCTCACCTTCCTACAGATCCTCTTTGGATACCGTAGTTTCGAGGAACTCGATCAGGCCTTCCCCGATTGTTACTGGAGGGATGAGAGCACACACGTCATCATCAATGCTTTGTTCCCGAAGAAAAACTCACACGTATTTGGCATTGTGTAGCTCTCCTAAAGTAGGTTGCTAACCCGCCATTGTATTTATTATCAGTTATTTAGTAGTCAAAACCAGTGGAGTCAAAATGAAAATCCTATTCCCAACCAACGTTTCCCGGCCCAATGGAGTCTCTTCTCCTGCCTGATTAACGCCGCAATTCCCTTTCAGACAATCCTTGTAAAGAATTGTGGCGCGGCTTAGCGGAAAAATTTCCGCGCAAACTTTACAAAGGTACATATGTTTCGCACATTCAAGTTAGATGCAACGCGGGTCTATCTCTTCATGGAGATGGCGACCGCGATCTCTCTGTGTCTGGTGTTTACGACGAACAATCTCTATGAAGCCACCGTTGCCGGACTCACACCTTTACAACTCGTTTTGGTTGGGACCACTGTCGAAGTCTCGGCATTCCTGTTCGAGGTACCGACCGGGATCGTCGCCGATATCTACTCGCGGCGCCTCTCCATCATTATCGGGAACTTGTTGCTGGGGTTGGGCTTTCTCATCGAAGGCTTCTTCCCGGCATTCGGACCGATTATCGTCTCTTCGATCATCTGCGGTTTGGGATTCACGTTTATCAGTGGCGCCAAACAAGCCTGGATCACCGATGAAATAGGTGAAGAGACCGCCAACAAGCTGTTCCTGCGCGTGGCGCGCCTGGGTGCTTTTGCCTGGCTTGTGGGCCTGGGCATCACGCTCCTGATGGGAGCCAACAATACCTCCATTCCAATCCGTGTTGGTGCGAGCGCCCTCCTGCTGATGGGAATCGTCCTAGCGATTCTCATGCCGGAAACCGGATTTCATCCCACGCCGCAAGAGGATCGCAACACCTGGCAGCACATGTGGCACATTTTCAAACAGGGCACCCACGTGGTGCGCTCACAACCGCGATTGAGCAATATCGTGTTCATTGGCTTGTGCTATGGGCTGTACAGTGAAGGCCTGGACCGTTTGAGTACCAAGCTCCTGCTGGACAACTTCAAGTTGCCAGTGTTTGTCGGCAGCAACCAATTGTCCTTCTTTATAGCTCTGGATGTCGTCGGAGCCGTACTCTCGATCTTTGTGATTCGCTTCGTGGAGAAACGACTCGATACCAGTAGTCCGCTTGCAATTGGACGCGTCATGCTCTGGGTTACCGGGCTGATCACGGTCGGCATGCTCAGCTTCGCGCTGGCACCGGTCCTTGCAATGGCAGTCATTGCTTTGATTATCGTCGGACAACTGCGCGGTGTAAGTGGTCCCTTACATGCGGCCTGGGTCAACCAAAAGCTTGATTCACACGTGCGCGCCACCATCCATTCCATGTTCGGACAGGTGGACGCGATTGGTCAGTCGCTGGGAGGACCGGTCGTCGGTCTGATCGCCAATGTGTTTTCAGTGCGATTAGGAGTCGCTCTTTCGAGCCTGCTGCTTTCGCCGGCGCTGCTGTTCATTCAACGCGCCAACGGAATTTCTACCGCGGAGACGGAACAGCCAGAAGTTGTGACAGAACCGATCGTATAAACTATTCACCCAGAGCATCTTGCAGGTTGGGCTTTGACAGACCTGCAAGATGCTTTATCAGAATGACATCTTCATTAGAGGAACACCATGTTTCGCAAGTTTAACGCTTACAAAATTTATCTGGTTCTCCAGTTCCTTACCGGTCTGTTCTTCAGCATGATCTTTGTGGTCGCATCCTTTTACGAAGCGAGGGTTGCGGGACTCTCCGGCTTGCAATTGGTGCTGGTGGGCACCACCGTGGAGGTGACCGTTCTGCTCTTCGAGGTCCCAACCGGGCTCGTGGCAGACGCCTACTCTCGGCGCCTATCGATCATCATCGGCTATTTTCTGATGGGCATGGGGTTTCTCGTGGAAGGATCCTTCCCGGTCTTCAGCATGATCCTGCTTACCCAGGTGTTGTGGGGAATCGGGTACACGTTTACAAGCGGCGCCACCCAAGCCTGGCTTTCGGATGAAATCGGTGAGGAGAATGCCAACCGTGCCTTTCTGCGCGGCAATCAATATGACCTGGCGGGCGCTTTGATCGGCATGCTGCTCGCCATTCCCCTTGGGAATATTGCCATCAATCTCCCGATCCTGGTGGGGGGAGCCGCGGTGGCAAGCCTCGGCCTCATGCTACTGTTGTGGATGCCCGAAACTGGATTTCATCCCACGCGACCGGAAGATCGAAACTCGTTCCAGCACATGGGCGATATCTTCCAGAAGGGCTTCGCCGCCGTTCGTTCGCGGCCGGTGCTGCTGTCTGTTCTGGGAATCGGGTTCATCTATGGGTTGTATTCCGAAGGCTGGGACCGCCTGTGGGTGAAATACCTCGTGGACAACTTTACCCTGCCGAGTATTTTCGGCATGAACGAAGTCGCGTTCTTTGGCTTCCTGCGCGCCGGCGGGATGCTGCTGTCCATTTTGGCGACGCGTCAGGTCGAGAAGCGCCTGGATGCCAACCACGCGCCGTCCATTGCCCGGGCGATGCTGTGGATCACGGTGTTGCTCTCCGCCGCGATTTTTATGTTTGCATTTTCTCCGGCGCTTGCCATCAGTATTCTGGCGGTGGTGCTGGTGAGCATCACGCGCAATGTAATGGACCCGCTTTACAAAGCCTGGATCAACCAGCGCCTGGATTCGGACACGCGCGCGACGGTGATTTCCATGTCTGGACAGGTGGACGCGATCGGCCAGATCACCAGCGGGCCGGTCGCGGCGTTGGTCAGCCTGGCATCCGTCCGTGCGGCGATCACGATGGCAAGTTTGCTGCTGGCACCGGCACTGCCTCTCATTGCACGTGCCAACCGGTTGCATGCAGAAGACGCAGCTAACAATGTAATTCCGGAAGTACAGCCCGCTGATTAAGGCCCTCATACAATTAACGAGAGACAGGTATTGCAAAATGCCTGTCCCTCGTTTGACTGCTCTATAATTCCCTCATGTTCCAGAATATAAATACTCACTACGTCCAGCCCATGCGCACATTCAATCGCGATGCGCGCCTCTTCTTGTGGATGACCGTCATCAACGGTATCATCCTCAGCGGCTGGCAGTTATTCTTTAACATCTACATGCTCGAAAGTGGGTTCACGCGCGAATTTTTGGGCATTATCAATTCTCTTCCTTCACTGACCGCCCTGCTGCTTGGCATTCCAATTGGCCGCTTATCTGACCGCATCGGACGTAAACAGGCGCTTATCATCGGCATCCTATTTTCGGGTCTGACATTTTTAGGGCAAGTTACATTCAAGCAGCCCGCCATCATTATCATGATGGCAGCGTTAACAGGTATCTTCAACATGTTCGTCATTGTGAGCATTTCACCGCTCATGATGAAACTGTCGGATGAGCAGAACCGCACGCTGCTTTTCAGTCTTAATTATGGATTGCAGACTCTTGCCGGTGCAGTGGGAAGCCTCTTTGCGGGACAATTGCCCGCGCTCTTTGAATCATTTTTAGGTGTGGGGAAATCAAACGCAATTGCTTATCAAGCCATTCTCATCTTAATGGTAATACTGGGAACAACCGCTCTTATTCCTTTATGGAAGATGAGCGAACCGAAGACACTTCCGACGCAGTTGGAGCCTGGGTCGCGCAAAACCGGTCTGCTCTCCGGATTGACGCGGATGACCGTCAAGCTGGCAACGCCCAACTTTCTGATCGGCGTCGGGGCTGCGATCCTGATCCCCTACATGAACGTATTCTTTAAAGATCGGTTTGCCATCTCCGATTCGCTGCTGGGATTATTATTCAGCCTATCCTCCTTGTTTATCGGTGTAGGGAGTTTAATCGGTCCGCGACTTTCCACGCGGCTTGGAGGAAAGATCCGTACGGTGGCATTCACGCAGCTGGGCAGTGTCGTGTTTATGCTGATGATCGGGTTTGTCCCTTCTCTCTGGGTAGCCGGATTTTCCTACCTGATGCGCGCCGCGCTGATGAACATGTCCGCGCCGCTGTACTCTGCTTTTTGCATGGAGAAAACACCTGCCCACCAGCAGGGTGTGGCCAGCAGTGTACTCAACGTTGCCTGGCTCGTCGGTTGGTCGGTCGGACCTTACATCTCAGGCGTGGTGCAGCAACGTTACGGGTTCTCTCCGCTGTTTATCGCGACCACCATTTTGTATTTGATTGCTGTCGGCGTGATGTGGCGAATGTTCCATAATGAGGAACGACGACAAGCCGTTCCCGCCGTAGAGGAGCCGAGCGTTATCCTTCCGGAAGGGTAACAGGCTGTCTGGTGAAGGCGCATCTATTTCTTTATAACAGGATTAAAAGGGGACACGCCAAGTTTAAATCCATCTAAGAGTTTGGTGATATTTCCCGATGGTAGTTGTTCTCCCCATTCTTCTCCAGAGAAAGTCACCGTTATAGCATATTGGTGAAGCTTTTGAGTGAAAGGAGAGAAATATGAAATACACCCCTTTGTTGGGAGCCATGATCTTGCTGGCTCTTTTGATTACAGCTTGTGGACCAGCAGCTCTGACCGGTGTGCCGACACAGGTCCAGCCCCTGGCCACTGAGATTGTTTCCACAGCTGTTCCACTCGCTACAAATCTCGCAGCCACGAATGAATCCACTGCTGCACCCGCTACAAATATATCGCCAACTACTAATGCGACGCCGGGTACGAATGCGTCTCCTGCAGTGGTGAATACCCCTGCGGCAACAGAAACCTCGCAGGCGAGTGTGCCTGTTACAGGTGAAACCACGATCAAGGCAAGCCTCTCGGATAACTACGGTCCTATCCTCGTGGACGCTGACGGTGTTGCGGTTTATATCTACACAAAGGACACACAGAACGGCACCACGAGTGCATGTACCGATGAGGAATGTACGAAAGAGTGGTCGCCCGTAACCACCCAGGGTGAACCGGTTGCCGGTGCCGGTGCCATTCAGAAATTGCTGGGTACCATCACGCGTGAAGATGGCACGATGCAGGTAACCTATAATGGTTGGCCGCTTTATTATTTCTCGGGAGATAAGTCTGCCGGATCTACAACCGGTCAAGGTCATGATAATACTTGGTTCCTTGTAGCTCCATCCGGCAAGGCAATCCGGCAATAAGTTTTAAGCGTTGAAAACACACGAGTTCGAGCGAGGTAGATGCCTCGCTCGAACTGTTTAATCACAAGATAAAGAGAAGTGAGCCGCACCGGAGTAAAATTCTGATATGACCCAGGAACCAATATCCTTTTTCAATCAGAAGATAAAGCTGGAAGGTACTCTTTACAAGCCGGAAGGCGAGCCTCCCCATCCGGCGATTGTGGTCGTCCATCCCGCTTCGGGAGGCGAGCGGACGGATCCGTTCTATGATCATCTGAGGTCTGAACTCCCCAGGCATGGCATGGCGGTTTTGCTCTTTGACCGGCGCGGCACTGGAAGCTCGGAAGGCAACCCGCAAACAGCAGACTTCCATGACCTGGCCGGCGATGTGATTGCCGCTGTGGATAGACTGGCATCTCGCCGGGATATCGATCCATTGAGGATCGGCCTGCATGGGACCAGCCAGGGAGCATGGATCGCTCCAATCGCCGCAGCCAGGAAACGTGAGATTGCATGTCTTGTAGCTGTGTCGGCGTGCGGGGTGCCTCCGGCGGAACAGATGGATTACGGTGTTGCATTCCATCTCCGACAGGAGGGATTTGATTCTGCTGTGGTGAATAAAGTTTTGGAATTACGGGGGCTCGTCAATGACTATTTTCGTGGGAACGTCTCACGAGACCGCGTGGCGACCGAATTGAGCCGCTACGAATCGGAACCCTGGTTCGAACGAGGCTATCTGTATTCGAGCCACGATTTGCCCGTCGATCCTGTGAAGAGTCTCTGGCACCACCAAATGGATTACGAGCCGCTATCGATTTGGAAACAAGTCACACAGCCGACCCTCTTTCTGTTCGGGGAAATTGACGAGTGGGTACCGCTGGAGGCCAGCATGCGGAATTATCGATCTGCCACCGCCCGGCTGCAGGATGTTACGCTCAAACAAATTAAGGGGACAAATCATCTCATGTCCGTCTCGGGCGATGAAAACGTTTTGGAAATTTCACCCGATTATCTTTCCGTTCTTCGCGAGTGGCTGACTTCTCGGTTACGGCGTGATTTTTCGCGACGATAATTTATCTGGCAGGAACACTTGCCATAATGGGAGGCAGCCCATATTTGCGGAAAGCAGGGACTGGAACAAAACAGGCTGCTTCCCTAAGAAGTGTATCACCTGCTCCAACAGATTCGGATGATGGCTCAACCACAGCACTAGATGCGTAACCTGGTAGTAGGGCCGCATGATCGCATCATACGCCTGTTTGTAGGGAATTAAGTCCTGCATAGGAAGCAGGCCTGGCTCCTCAGAGGCGAGCAGGATTGGCACAACAGTATCTTCCAGACTGAATGCCTGTGCAAAGGCTAGGCTGATACCTTCGCCGGTGAGAGCGTCCAGATAACCAGCCGCGTCACCAATTAGCAGAACACCTTCGGCGATCGGTTCCACAGCACTGCGCTGCATCGGTCCGATGGCGAGCGGGGTATCCATGGCAGGTGCATTTCGGAGGTGGTTCTGCAGAACAGGAAAAGCCTCCAGGAAGGTCGGAATGAGTCTCTTTCCACCCGCCAAATGCCGATGGTGTTTCTGATCCCATAGGAAAGCGACGCCTACCACGTTTGGCCCACATGGTGTGATATAAGCCTCCACACCATCTCCCCAGTGGACTTCGACTTCTCGGCTCCAAGGAGCGATCTGGAAATGTCGCCGCGCTCCCCAGCGCTGGTGTTTACCCTTCCCTCCCTGTAAGCCGGCCCATTGCCGCACGGTCGAACTCAAGCCATCTGCTCCCACTAAAAGACGCGTCCCAACCAGGTCCCCTCCTACTTTGACCCAGATAAGTCTGTGCGCTCCGCTGCCCTCTATTTTCAGGGGTGTTGCCTGCACTTGTGTACGGACCTCGAGACAATCCAGCTGGCTTGCTTGCTCTAAGAGTGCTCTCGAAAGCTCCAGGCGCGGGATTCCCCAACCGGGTCCTTCCCGGAAGGCTGCGCTAGCAGTGTGGCCCTTGGCAGAAACATAGCGTATGCCTTCAAAAGGAAAATAATGCTCTTTGCGGAGATGCTGTTTGACTCCCAACCGTTCCAGATGCGCAAGCCCGGTGGGCATGACTCCTTCGCCGCACGCCTTATCGGCTGGCAAAGTGCGCTTCTCACACACCATGCTGTGCAGTCCCTGGCGTCCACAAACGATACCCGCTGCAAGTCCCGCGGGCCCGCCACCGATGATTAGCACGTCTACTGTTGTATTCACTTTTTACATCTTAGGTAGAAAACGCGGCCGGCCTGAGAAAACCTGCTCGTAATTGTTGTGCTCTTTCAGCGCCGCTTCCTCCGTACGAATGCGCCAGAGTAAGAGCAGTCCATTAGCAATGGAAAAAGTAATGGCAGTCAGATAGGCGCTGTGCAGTAACGGCACGGCACCGATCTCTAAAATCACACCCAGGTAATTTGGATGGCGGATGAATCGATAAATACCGCCGCTAATCGGTTTTGCTCCGGGCAGGATCATGACCCGCACCGTCCAACGCTCACCCAAGGTATGGATCGCTGCATAACGGAGCGCTTGCCCTGCAACGAAGGCCGGGGCAGCTGTGATTGCCAAGCCCGGGTGGAACGGCCGCTGCAAGCCAAACACTTCGGCGATCATCGCCAGAAACCAGGCGATATGCAAGAATCGCATCACACGGAATTGACCAGCTGCATACTCATGTCCTCCCAAATCCAAAATGCGACGCTCATTGCGCGCGCTGAGACGCAATTCTGCCAAGCGCTGTATGCCCAGTAAAAACACCAGAAGCAAAAAGATCCAGCGTGTGGTCATCTTACCATTCCAGCAGAATGAGCTCGGCGTTAAATGCCGGTCCCATTGCCATGAGAAGACTATGCGTTCCAGGAGAGGGCGGATTCTCTTTTAGCGCTTTCTCCAGCATGACCAACACAGCTGCCGAAGAGAGATTGCCCACCGAAGCCAAGTTCTCGCGGCTACTATCCAGCTTTCCCATCTCCAGTCCGAGTCCCGTCTCAATGGCTTGGATGATTTTTGGCCCTCCCGGGTGGACCAGCCACAGGTCGATTTGCGCAGTACTCAATCCATACTCGCTTAGGAAGGAATCCATCGCAGGTTTTAGGCCCGTCTCTACGATCTCTGCTACATCCGAGCCCAGGACCACTTTAAAGCCCGTATCCTGCATCTCCCAACCCATGATGTGCTCTGTTTCCGGAAAGAAAACGGATCGAGTAGCAATTACCCGCGGCTGACCTGTTCTTGCCAGCGGATGTTGTCTACCGACCATTAATACGGCTGCAGCACCATCCCCAAACAGGCCGGTAGCGACCATATTCTCCGCCGATAAATCGTTGTGCTGAATGGTTAGAGAACAAAGCTCCACAGAAAGCAACAGCCCCGCCTCTTTTGGATGTCCCACTAAGTAATCGGCTAGACGAGACATTCCGCCTGCGCCTCCCATACAACCCAAGCCAAATAAAGGCATGCGCTTCAGAAAGGGTGAGAAAGGAATGCGGTTCATCAGCCGGGCATCAATCGAGGGTGCGGCAATGCCAGTAATAGTTGTAAAGACGATTTGGTCGATTACTTCCGCGCTCACATTTGCGTGCTCGAGCAGTTGGCAAACCACCTTCTCTCCTAGATCCGTGGCAGTGCGAATCCAGGCTTGATTCCGTTCTTGGAATCCGCTGGGACGTAAATATTCTTCGAGGGGTAATGCCAGGTAGCGGCCATTGACCTGCATATTCTGATGAAACGATTCCAGTCGCTCCAGACTGGATGGACGGCCAGCCCATAGCTTTTGCATGGCAGCCGTAATTTCCTCCTGCCGGTAATAATATGCGGGAAAAGCACTGGCAGCAGAAACAATATGTGCCATTCTATTTATACTCATTTGATATTCGGAAGACTCTCCACTTCTGCATTAAATGCGAGCATTTCTATATACCTAACGAGCAGAAGCCTCTTTTGCGATAGGGATTTCTTGTAGCGAGACAGGCTACCAATTGGTTTCGCCATCGTTTTTCAGAAGGAATGCCTCAGATCATCGTGGAAAAATTGGCTCGCTGGGATTACAGTGATGATCAGCCTCTTTCCCCAATCCACTGCGCTGCACGCCTGGTTGCCGGTTTTTCGACCAATCGGACCTCCAGCCGTCCCTGCTGGACCCGCACCTCGTAGGATGGCTCGGGGTAGGTGGTGGGGCCATGGACCACACTCCCATCCCGCACGTCGTATACCGATTGGTGCAAAGGACAGGTAACGCAGTATCCTTCGAATTCGCCCTGCTCTAAAGCTCCTCCGTCGTGCCCACAGACCGCTCCGATGGCGTACACACGGCCTTGATAGCGATACAGCAAGACTGGGGAACCGTTGACCTCGACCCGTTTTGGCGTCATTTCGGCCAAATCCTGCTCCGGGATGGTAGGATGCCATTTCTCAGGCTCGGCTGGTTCGGGAATCTTATTCACTCCGACTTTGTATTTGTAAGCCAGCTCTCCCCCCAGCCAGGCAGAGATCATCAGAATACTGGAAGATAGAGACGACAACAGAATACCCTGCTCGCGTTTTCCATTTCTGCGTAATAGCGCGGAGAACAGTGAAATGACAAGCACAGACGTGTTGAGCAGGGCATGTGTCGCGCCGGTGGTCACCGCCCGGTCAGGGATGGTCGAATAATCGGCCAGTCCGGCTAATGCCGTTGTCGTGGCGCTGGCATTCCCGAGGTTGAGCAATGTGTCTGCAGCCCGCCGAATCCCCCTCGACCGGCGGTTCAAGCTAAGTAGATCGAGAACAAAACTAAAGACCCATGCTCCGATGGTCATATCGGTCAGAACGGAGTGGAGAGGATGTCCCATCCATGTTCCGTGCAGCAGGTCGGCAGTTTGTCTGCGTGGCTTGCCCTTTAAGACCCAGTTGTGGACGCCCCGTGATACGGCATAGGCCCGATTCTCGAATTGCGGTATTTCTTTCAGAATTTCTTCAGGTTCTATTTTATTTAACATTCTAGTCACCTCTTGAATGTTAAACGTCAACGATGTCCATCTGATATGCCTTTGAATGTCGAAGGTTGTCAGCGAGAGTGTCTCAATGCATCTTGAAATTCTCACTTAAATGGCGAATCTGAGGGCAGTCTCATTTTGCGACCGCGAGTATAATTAAATTCAAGCTTGGTGCTTTTTGAGGGGGTGTTGCTTCACGATTCTGATGCTCTAATCACCGCAAGATAGGCATAAGTACTTTACAAGTAAAGGAGATTCGTATGAAACCGTTAATCGCTTTTATCGTCGCGGCTTCTCTTGCTCTGACCATCGGAACACCGTCCGCCCAGGCACGCAGCGGGGCGACGGTGATCAAAGGGTTTGAGTGTGTGATTGTCCCTGCCGACTCGGGAATACCGATACTTTTATTTAGTCAGGATGTCACCCGTGAAGTGGATACACCGAGTGGGAACAGCATCCTCCAATGTCATTTTGAAATTCCGAAGCGTTATGTACCCAGCCAAACCATGCATCATGCGGGCTTTCTCTGTGGCACCTTATTTGGCTTGACAACGAACTCAAAGTCAGTCACGACGAAGAGCGGTAAGGTGCTTCTTACATGCATAGTAAAGCACAGGTGATTGGAGATTCCGCGAAATGTCAACTGAAATGTGTAGTGCTTTTTTCCCATAGCATGTTCATGTAAAGTTTCCCACCTTCGAGTTCTGGAGCATCGGTGCAATCACTTGTGCTTGGTCGCTTCGAGCTTGGCGCGAGTGACGAAAAGCGTGCCAATAGAATCGTTCTGCTGCTAGGGTGGATGTGAACGATACGCATCCATCAAGCCGCGTTCTTTCGATACGGCGGCGTATATCACTTCATTTCAATGTGCACAACGCCTGGCGAATCTCCCCCAGATGGTAGGCAGTGTGTACAACAATTGCCATCGCGCCACCGATCGAATCGTCATTCCAGACAGGATTCTCCCGGAACATCTTTTCGATGCGCCGATAAGCATCTTGGAGTTGACGTTTGTATTCTTCCCATTCTTCCGGAGTAACCTTCTCTACCGTGCGCCAGATCAAGCCCCAATCGGCGCGCGACGGGTCATTGTAGACCACATAGCGTTCCAGCACTTCGAGGTAGAACGTCACGTGGGCGACTTGCGCGGCGAGGGAAGCGCATTTGCCTCCGACAGGAATCGACGCCTGCTCTGCAGAAATCGTTTCGAGCGTGGGGAAGAGCGAGGTGTTCTTATCCAGAAAAATGCCATGGTGGTTCTCGAAGGTCTCATCGAGCAGAGCAAAAAGATTGCCCAGGAAATCCTCCTGGCGGATCATTTTATTCACTTGGGCTTGATCGGTGGGGTTGGGTGCACTCACATCACTCTCCTATCTCTATACTTGATCGCAACTCTCGAATTATAGAACATTATTTCTATGAATGCAACCTGTGCAATTCCTTTTCTAAATCCTTACGGGCCCGAATGGCAATGGGCGCTTGAAGATGGCGGCGAAATGTCTCTTCGCTTTTATTTCTGTTGTAATATTCGCGGTACATCTCCAGGATCGAAACCGTTGCGCCCATGTATGGTTCTACGGAGACATGGTTTTCTGCTTGGACAAACCCTTCCTCAATCACGCGACAATAAAGTCCGGGCCGTTCGGCGCGCCGAAACCGTTTGACCCATTGTGGGTCACTCATGCGCGCTGCGAAGGTTCCACACGGAATGCGCGGTGCCGTGACCTGGAGGGTGACTTCTCCAATATGGAGAAAATCGCCGATATTGAACCGTGCGCTTTCCAACTCGCCGATGGTCAGATTTTCACCAAATGTTCCGGGCGCAAAATTTTGCCCCAGCTCTTTCGACCACCATTCATAATCTGCCCAGCCATAGATGTAGACTGCTTGATCGGGCCCGCCGTGATGTCTTTTGCTGACGATGACATCGCCCTCGAGCCCCAGCGTTGTTACTCTGACCGGCGTGTGCACAGACAATTTGAATATACCGGTCTGGTCGATGCGGTCTTTTCGCTGGAGAGATCTTCGCTCTCCAATATTTACGCTTAGTAATTGCATATCGTCTCCAATTTATAACACGGCACTAAAAGTTACCAGGAAAGATATATTAAAACACAAACGCACCGCAAAGCCAGTGGGTTGACAGGGGCTGGTGTAAACCGCTAATCAGTGGAGGCGGGTTCCGCAATGACAAATAGACGTCCCCAGGTAAGAGTATCATCTGCATCGATGCAGGTCTGGAAGATCAGCTGCTCGGGCCGATTATAGATTTTCGTAAATAGTGCAGGGGAAGCCAGGATGTTGCCTTCTTTCAAATCTATGAAAGAACTGGAACTGCTGTCGGGATCGGATGCCTGGTATCGAAGGATCTTCGAAACGATAAAGGTGAATACCCGTCCATCCCCATATACTAAATAAATTTTCTGTCCATTCTGAAGGGATGTGAAGGTTTTTCCGGCCAGATCGTTGTGTGCCAGCAAACCAGTGGAGCCCAAGCGGCTCGCCGGACTGAATTGCGTAAGCGTGTTCTCCCATACTGATACGAAATCATCCATCCCGGCCGGCTGCTGGACGACGCTAGCAGCCAAAATACCGGGGATGTAGATGCCCCGCAATACGTCTGCCTGCCCATTCTTTAACTGCTCGACGAAACTGTCCAAACCTGGCACAGCTACATTGATCTGGTCATCCGCAAGCGCGTAGGCAGCGGTGGTCGGAAGCAGGGAGCAACAGAGAACCACGATGATATTGAGCAGAAAGACGAACCGGATGCGATTGAATGTCACAGAGGGTATCTCAGACACAATAATTTTATGACGAAACGAAATCGTATTCATTCCGCTGGTTTTAAACCCATGGCTTTGTGTCGTCTGCATAGAGAGGATGGTTAGATTATAGGAGTGCGAAGAAGGGGAGAGGAATTAACAGGCGTGGATTGCAATTACAAGATTGTAAGAACTCACAGGATGTAGGTAGGACATTCCTCCCACGATTGTTGTCAAAACTGTGATTTTTGCGTCTTCCGGTCTCTGAATTGCTGTTGATTTTTCCCATAACGTCGCTGAAATTTCAATTGAGGCTCTGCCGCAGTCGATTACGACCTGAAAACGTTGTTTTGCGACCCAACACGCGGAAATGTGACGGATTTGTTATGCAACAAAAGTAACTTGATATGGATACTTTTTGTCATGTAGCGGATAACAAAACTGAAAGGCCACATCACTGATATTCATCCCTGCAGCCGTTGTTATCCCCAAGAACCCACCCAGGCCTGCATGATTCAGGGATAAGAAGGAGCTATGACAATGAAGACCACAAAGCAGCTAACCATTTTTTCGATCGTCCTCTTAATTTCATTAATTTCGTCTGTTGTTTTTCCAATCACCGTCCTGGCGGATGACACCACGCCGCCCCCGGCCGAGACCTCCGAGCCTGCCGCGCAACCCGCGGAGGCTGTGACCACGCAAGAACCGGTGGTCACCCAGGAGCCCATCAGCACGCAGGAGCCAGTCGCTACAGAAGCGCCGACTACCCTGCCAGATTTCCCCGTTACCCCCACAATTGCTGATTCCGTCCAGACGGATGCCACTCCAAGTGCACCTGCGGCGACAGAGGCACCGTCAACTCAGGCACCTGTCACTCAGGAACCGGCCGTAACAGAGGCACCCAGCGTCGATTTGGCAGCGATCGTTTCGACGGCCGCCCAGAGTGATGTTACTCTAGCGGATTCATCGGGTGAACCCCTGGTCCTAAGCACTGTACAGACTGCGGAAACGCTCGCTACAGGAGACCCGTACTTTACCCGCGGCGGCGTTACCTATCGCTTCCTGCCGGTTGGCGGTTGTGCCCCCTATGGCGGCGTGAGCGCCACCTGTTCCGAATCTGCGACTCCCATCCAGGCAGCGCTCGATAATGTCAAGCTGAATGGTCTACCGGATAACAAGACTGTTTACGTCGAAGCGGGAACGTATGCTGAACAAATTGTCATCGAGACCGCTAACCTGATCTTGATGGGGAATCCAGGCAATCCGCTCGTGCCTGGCGCCGCTGTGAACGCGCCCATTTTGGACGGCTTGACCATTTCTGGTACCAATAAAACCGGAATCACCATCAAGGTGGAAGGTGTCCAAATCATCGGTTTCATAATTCAGAACTACGATACAGCCATCGCACAGCCCGTCGTCGTGGGAAGCAATACCATCAAGATTCAAAACAATACCCTTCGAAATAACGGCAACGGCATCGACATTCGCAGCGATATCGGTGCGCCTGGCACGACGATCAATTACAACGTCTTCCTGAATAATTCAGGTTACGACATTATTAACGGCGCTTCCAATGATAATAACGTACAGTACACCAATGCCGAAAATAACTATTGGGGCTGTGCGCTCGGTCCGATCGTGGTCTACAAAAAAATCGATAACAAGGGAAACTTTGTCGGTTGGCGCTATCGAATCTGGGCAACGCCAAATACAGGTGGTCCCTCTAATAATGGCGAGTATATTATCAATCCAGACACGAGCTGTGCCCTGCTGTATGGATCCGATAACCTATGGAATTTCCAAATCAATTCCAAAGCTCCCGGTTATTCGCCTTACAAGTTGATCATCAATACCATCCAGCCAAACTTCGAGACGACCCCTACCAACACACCGACGAACACGCCGACGAACACGCCGACCAATACTCCTACCAATACGCCGACGAATACGGCAACCAATACTCCTACCAACACGCCGACCAACACGCCGACGAATACGCCAACCAATACTCCTACCAACACGCCCACGAGTACTCCCACCAGTACAGCGGTTCCGCCTACGAATACGCCGACCAACACGCCAACGAATACTCCGACGGATACTCCTACCAACACACCGACGAATACACCAACGGACACTCCGACCAATACACCGACCAACACGCCCACCAGTACGCCTACGGATACCCCGACGAATACGCCGACCGGTACATTTATCCCGCCGACGGACACGCCAACCAACACACCCACCAATACTCCCACGAGTACTCCGACAAACACGCCTACCAATACTCCAACGGGAACATTGACGAGTACTCCCACCAGTACGGCAACAAGCACGCCGACGAACACGCCTCAAATACCGAAAAAGACACCGTCCTTCCCCTCCTCGTCGTTCACGGGCTTCATCCCGGTCACGGGTGGCAAGACACATGCAATTGCAGCCGGTATCGCTCATACCTGCTCGATCACGCCAGAAGGCGGAGTCCAATGCTGGGGTAACAATCAATTTGGACAGCTTGGCGATGGCACCAATACGGGCAGCAATGTTCCTGTGCAGGTGCTTGGCATCGGTGGCGCATCCACCATCGTTGCCGGTGGCAACCATACCTGTGTGCTCACCGGCGGCGACGTCTGGTGCTGGGGACAGAACTCCCAGGGTCAAATCGGCGATGGCACAATCATCGACCGCAACAAGCCTGTCAAAGTTCTGAGCAATGCTGTCGATATCACCGCCGGTTTGGATTACACCTGCGCCGTCATGTCCTATGGACAGGTGATGTGCTGGGGTAACAATGACCGTGGTCAGCTGGCGAATGGAAAGAAAACCGACAGCACGATCCCGACAACCGCCTCACTGATCACAGGCATCTCGAGCGTGGATGCGGGTCAGAACAAATCCTGTGGCATTACCAGTGCCGGGCTGCTGCGCTGTCTCAACGCCGGCGTTACGCAGGACCTCGGTCAAGTTCCGGCGGGGACCAACCAGACGCCAAAGGCCGGCCTCGATGTGGCGGTGAATCGTTTTGGTCCGATTGTGATCGCTTTGAATGCGGATGGTACGCCCGTTATTTTCCAAGCGGGTAAGTCACAAGTCATTAGTAGTGTCGACCAGGCTAAGGACGCGGATAGCGGCGTCGGACACATGTGTGTCCTTCTCAGTAACGGCACCGTGAAATGCTGGGGTACGAACACATACGGACAGTTAGGGATTAACTCGCAAATAAGCAACGTTGACCCGCAACTCGTCCTCAATGTCTCTGCTGCCTGGCAGCTGGCTGTAGGCAAGAACCATGCCTGCGTGCTGATCACCTCGCAGACGCCTGGCAAAGATGACATCCAATGCTGGGGCTTGAACACAGACGGCCAGCTTGGAAATGGCAGCTATGAGAACAGTCTGGTGCCTGTCTTTGTGAAATAGTGGGTTCTTGGAGCCGGGATTTCTTCCTGGTTTCAATTAGGGGGGAAGACAATAAAAGAGGAATGAGACGCCGTCTCATTCCTCTTTTTCTTGACGAAATGGGGAAGGGATTAACGAATACCCGCCATGGGGATGGAAAGGACAACCGAGATCAGGCTGATCGCTGCCCCCAGCAAAGTCCCTATGATCACTGAGGCGATCACTGCTGCTGTCCGGTTCCAATCGAATTTCATGATCAATGTGTTGGCAAACCACCCTGCAAATATCGACGCAAGAAGTATGGAGAGGCTCTGGCAGAGAAATCCCATACCAATAGATGTGGAGGCTTTGCTCTGGTCGATGACACCGTTGAGAGCGATGATCTGCGCAACGACCATTAGAAAACCTATGATCGCCAGCAGGATGAATGTAGCTAGGGCGGAAACGACAGCCGGCAAATTGTTGCGCATGATTCCTCCAGGGTCATTATATCCGCACGCCCTGGCAATCCTTCCTAAACGATCCAACGTAGCATCGTGTTTGTAATCCCGTTAATCCATACGTCAGCCGCTGGAGGGGAGGCTGTCTCTTTTCACAGGAAAGGTGCATCCGATGGAAATTACATGTGTGAATTGTAAGCAGACCTGGCAACCGTCCGCCGTTCAGATTCTGGCTGCCAGGATTAAATTCGGTCTGGGGTCCGTGGACGATGCATTCACCTGTCCCAATTGCCATGCCAAGAATATGATTACGGCAACCGAATTTGAGAAATCCGATCACCCTGCTCCGCTCGTTCCCGTGTTGAACGATCGGGGCCAACTCGACATCCATCCCGAACATCATCCGGCTCGCGCCCAGAACGACGGCGCCCGTGCTCCGACCAACCCCGTGCTTGGTCCGGATCCGCACGGGAGACAGGTCCACGCGGTAGTCCTCGAGCGCGGACTTCACCTTTTGCGTGAGCCCAACCCGATGGCAGAAACGATGGATCGGCTGCATAAAGACGAGAAGATCACCATCCTGAATACATGGAGCGATGGGAAGGATACCTGGGTGCAACTGGGACCCGAGCGCTGGGCAACCATCGAGCGCGAC
>DATHUN010000473.1:0-1945 GCA_035462205.1 Anaerolineales bacterium | reverse complement strand
CCTTCCGGAAGGAGCATGATGCCAACCCGCAAGGCGGCGAACGCGCCCAGCTTCATCAATACACCTGCGTGGAACATAGACACGGCCGTCGGTGCGGCAACGTGTCCATCTGGCGACCAATTGTGGAAAGGCCAGATACCGCCAAGGACGGCGAAGCCAAGGAATACAGGTAGAAACCAGATATTCTGGAATGTCTGCGAATAACCTGCCTTTTCCATTTGAAGCATGTCGAAGGAGAGCACGCCCGTGTTCTGATACTGTATCCAGTACATCACCAGCACACCAACCAGCGCGACCACCGAGCCAACGAACAAATACAAGGTTAGCTTCATGGCAGCATATTCTCTGGTCACGGCCCAACCCCAGATCACGATGAGCAAGTACATCGGAAAGACCGCGATCTCATAGAAGAAGAATAGCATGAACAGGTCCAGTGAGACAAAAACACCGAACACACCACTTGCCAGAATGAATAGGAAGGCAAAAAATTCACGCGGCCGATCCTGAATACCGGCCATTACATGCTGGTCATCATCACCCCACGAGATGAGCACACCCGTGAACATAACCACGCCTGTCAGTAGCACGAGCGGCGTGCTCATACCGTCCACGCCGAACTGCAGACTGATGCCTAGAACAGGAAGCCAGTTATATTTTTCGATGAATTGGTACCCACCCGCAGCTTGGTTGTAATGGAAATACACCCAGAACGAAAGGATAAGCGCAAAGGTAGCGGCTGCCAGTGCTACAGCGCGAGTTTCGTTCTTGCGTTGAGCTGGCAGTAGTAACATGATTACAGCCGCGACCGTGGGCGTAAACGTGATAATACTCAGTACAGGAAAATTCATCATCCACCTCTTAGAAAAGCATGACCACGGCTTTGTTGATCACATCGAGGATCCATGCCGGGTAGATGCCGATCCATAGGATCAGGACCATCAATGGAACCATGACGAGGACTTCGCGCGTGTTGATCTCGGTCAACCGGTGTTCACCGTGTGCCCAATGTTCGTTCATGGGACCATGCAGTACTTTTTTAATTCCTTTCAAGATATAAGCGCCCGTGAAGAGCAAACCGAGCATCGCTATGGCAGTATAGGCAGTCAGAATTGGATAGGCGCCTCGTACCACCAGAAACTCAGAGATAAAACCATTCAGACCGGGCAAGCCAAGCGATGCCATACTCGTGAAAATCAAAAGTCCGCCATAGACCGGCACGAGTGGGAACAGTCCACCGAATTCTTCCAGGTTGCGTGTATGGGTACGTTCGTATATGACACCCACCAGGAAGAACATGCCAGCCGCGGACAAACCGTGATTGAACATCTGGAGGATGGCTCCGTTCAGAGCGATGGTTGCGTCGGTCGTGCCAGCCGCGAGCGCGGCTGCCGCTATGCCGAGCACCACAAAGCCCATGTGGTTCACGGAGGAATAAGCGACAAGACGCTTGAAATCTGTTTGAGCATAAGATGCAAACGCTCCAAAGACAATTGCGGCGGTCGCCAGGAATGCCAGCGCACCTGCAAAATATTTTGCTTCAACAGGATATAAGGGAAGAATGAGGCGCAAGAAGCCATAAGCGCCTAGCTTCAGCAGCACACCCGCCAGGATCATGGAGCCGGCGGTTGGCGCTTCCGTGTGCGCGTCGGGGAGCCAGGTGTGGAAGGGCCACAAAGGTACCTTCACCGCGAAGGCAATCACGAATGCCCAGAAGGCAATCGTTTTGACGGTGCCCACTGACATCCCTAACAGGGAGGAACCCGCGTCCAGGGCGTTCCACTTCTGATATAACGCGAGCAGGTCATAGGTCCCGAAAAGAACGCCTAGCATCTGAATTGCCAGCAGGAGTCCGAGCGATCCACCCATGGTATAGATCAGGAATTTAAGCGAAGCGTAATTCCGATTAGCACTTCCCCACTGATTGATCAGAAAATACATTGGCACC
>DATHUN010000472.1:0-2160 GCA_035462205.1 Anaerolineales bacterium | reverse complement strand
CCCACATCAATGAGCGGGATATGAGCATGGATTCGGGCTTGAGTCATAGGACCGTACGCTGCCTTGCGGAGTCCATAGCTGGAGAGGTCGCCTACGAGTAGACGTAGGATGGGTGCATTGATAATATCTGCCAAACGAGGCGATAATTTCTTTTGGGGAATAGCAATGAATAAAAAAGGAATCCCAAACAACTCACGCGGGATGACGTTCACTGCACTTCTTATGGCAATGCTTGGCTGTGCTCCGTGCTCCCATAGGTCAATCGCAATCTCACCCCCGGAATTGCCAAAACCAACGACCAGCACTTTCTGTCCCTGGAAGCTCTCGCCGTTTTTATATTGTGCACTGTGTAGCAACGGACCTTTGAACAAATTCTGGCCCGGCCAATTCGGGCGCACAGGTTCGCGGTTGTAACCACTCGCCACCACTAGATTTGCTGCTTGGTAAAGTGTATCCTGTGTTTGAACCTCCCAATTGTCATTTCGATAACCGGCTGAAACTACTTTTTGATGGAACCGGATATCCAATTGAAATGTCTTGGCATATGACTCAAGATACTCCACAACCTGCATGCGTGACGGATACCTTGGATACGCCTTGGGATAAGAAAGCAAGGGAAGTGCAGAATGCTTTTTGTCTGTGTGCAGATGCAACCTGTCGTAGTGACTATGCCATGCTGATCCCACCTTGTCGTTCTGTTCCAGAACGATGGTTTGAATATTTGCCTGTTTGAGACAAGCGCCGACCGCTAGCCCGGCTGGTCCCGCACCGATCACAATAACCTGGCTCTCGACTGGCGAAATGGACATCGTGCAAGTGTACCGTAAAACGAGCTGGCGAAGTTACCGTTGTGCGCAATTTTGTACTTGCCGGCCAAAAAAACTCATCGAACTTCGATGAGTTTTTGCTTGCATTCCATAAACTTTATTTCTTCTTAAATTGCCTTTCGATGGTCTCATAGAGCTCATCGATATGAAACGGTTTAACCAGGTAATCATTCGCGCCGGCGCCCATCGCAACCAGCTTACTATCCATGTCATTCAGCGCCGTTGTAATTAGGATCGGCGTCCGCCTGTATTGCGGCATAGCGCGCAGCATCCGGCAGAGCTTAAATCCATCGGGATCGGGCATCATTAGATCGAGGATGAACAAATCCGGGTGGAATTCATTCGCGGTCTCGATCGTTTTACCGCTCTCATTTAAGGTAACCACTTCATAGCCATTCATCAGGAGAACCTGCTCGAATAGAACCGTGGATGCTTTTTCGTCATCGACGACGATGATTTTTGCCATAGGGTTTTCCGCTTGCTGTGATGATTTGGCGTTCCATTGCTGTTACGTGCTCAACAAGGCATTTAACTTTGAGGTAAGCTCCTCAATGTGATACGGTTTTACCAGATAATCGTTCGCTCCGGCACCAAACGCCACGATTCGGCTGTCGGTGTCATCCAGGGCCGTGACGATCAAGATGGGTGTCAATACAAATCGCGCTGTGGCTCGCAACATTCTACACAGCTTGAACCCATCCGGCTCCGGCATCATCAAGTCGAGGATAAAGGCGTCCGGCCGGGTGGCGTTTGCCAAGGACACGACTTTGAAGCTTTCATTCACAATAATGGGCGTATGGCCTTCCATCGTCACGACTTCTGCGAGGACGAGGGAAGCTTGTACGTCGTCTTCCACGATCATGATCTTTGCCATAGTAGGTCCCGGGCGCGATGATTATTGGAGAAGGTTCCTTTTAATAATTCCCCGTATTATAAGCGGATTTCCAGAACCAACTTTATGAATTGGTTACAAATATGTAGCTGTAATGCGCGGTGCTCGTCTTAAGTGGAGAGCAGAGAATCTACCGCATCTGCCAGTTCCTTCAAGTTGCTGACCTTCAGTACATTGCTGCACAGAGTGGCATACTTCGGCATGTCGCTATCGCCGTGCCAAAGATAAGGCGGCTCCGGATTCAGCCAGATGGTCCGTGATGCGCGGCGCGCCATAGTCGAGAAAATATCGAGGCGCGGATCGTTATAGTTGTTACGCCCATCGCCGACGACGAGCAAGGTAGTCTGACCGTTTAGCGTGCTCATGTGTTCTTCGTTGAAATTGTTCAAGGACCAGCCCAGGTCGGTATTGTAGTGTCCGCTGGGCATGCGCCACAAAACG
>DATHUN010000471.1:0-4362 GCA_035462205.1 Anaerolineales bacterium | reverse complement strand
GGTTGACCCGTTTCATTGCCGTCTTTTATGGCAACACCTCCGAGTGGGTGGGACCTGTCCGCTCGGGGCGCTTCTTCGACGAGAACATCCAGCGCATGTATCAGGCATTTCTTGTCTTCAAATTTGCCGACCCGCGCGTGCTCGATTATTTCAAGGCAACGGATTTTGCGCAGTTCCTGGTCGTGCCTACGATAGGTTCCTGCCCGCCATTCCGGTTCCTGCCGACGCGTCATATCGAGGACTACAACAATTCTTATTTCTACACACCCGAGTGGGAGGGCTGCGTCGAAAAGAATGGACTCGACAATAGCCGCCCTGCGATTCGGAGTGGATTCTTCAATGAGCTGACACCCCGTTCAGAATTACAGGGGAAGGAACTCTACACGTACTATTCCGATTATTCCTACAATCACTGGTCCTATGCTCCGGATACTCACCAATACTATCGTTATCAAGAAAGCGACGATATCCACGATGGTAAGCCGGAGAAATATGAACCGCTCATGGATAACGTGACCGCGACGGCCGTGCATGCGTCGAATGTTGTTTTCCTGTTTGCAACCCATACGTTTGCGAATACCTACGACGAAGAGGATGAGGTCTATCACATCGACCTGACCGGCGCTGGTGAAGCCTATGTGTTCCGCGATGGCGTTGGGATTTTGGCGCAATGGCAACGCCCGGAGAAGAACCAGCCGCTCGTCATTACCGCCGCAAATGGATCCTTGATTTATATGCGTCCGGGAATCACGTTTTACCAAGTGCTTGGGTCACGATCTTTTGTCGATCAGGATGCGGGTGAATGGCATTTTCATCACGCTACGCCCTGAGATGGGATACAATATCGACGAGGACCTATGACTTTTGATCCCACCCTGGTGAGTAATCTGCTTCTTGTGTTGACGGGTTTCGGTGGCGCGTTCCTGGCGGCTTTGTGGATCTCGCTCGTTATCTGGACCTACCGCGATATCCGCACGCGGACGCGCGATCCGCTTGTGCAGACTCTGGCAACCTTATTGGTGGCTGTTCTAAATTTGCCGGGGGTGCTGGTTTATCTCATTCTCCGTCCGCCGCGCACGCTAGAAGAAGAATATCAACGCACGCTCGAAGAGGAAGCGTTGCTCCAGGCGCTCGAGGATCTGCCGCTTTGTCCGGGTTGTGAGCGGCGCGTGAAAGATGATTGGCAGGTCTGTCCCAATTGTCATACCAAGCTTAAGAAGAACTGCGAGAACTGTGACCGCCTGATGGAGCTGCCATGGAATATTTGTCCCTATTGCGGTACGCCCGCGGCCGGCATGCGGCGTGATGCTGCTACCAGCGTGGATGAAGCCTTGCGCGGTCTAAAATTGAACGATGAATCCGGAGAAGTCAAGATCGAATAAACCTGGTGACAGCCACAAGCAGGGACTGCCATTTACGATGGAGGAGAAGCGTGACCAAAATCGTTGGATTCGAAGATATTCAATCTACCGAGCAGTTACAATTAGAAATCCAACAAGGCGGGAAATTCGTGATGTACCAATACTGTATATCGCTCGTCGTAATTACATTCAAACGCTGGTCAAAGGTCTATTTCATTCGCCATGAACAAAACGCAACGATGAAAGGGCTTCCTTATACTTTGCTTACACTCGTGACGGGGTGGTGGGGCTTCCCATGGGGACCTATTTATACAATTCAGACGCTCTGGATCAATCTTAGAGGGGGAAAAGATATTACCAAGGAAATTACCGGCTCCATGGTTTCGGTGTCACCGAAGGCGAACTGAGTATGAAAATCGAATCGATCACTGTTCATCACATTTCCATGCCGCTGGTTGCACCGTTTGAGACATCGTTCGGGCGTGAGACGGATCGTGAGTGTATCCTGATCGCCCTGAACGCGGGCGGGTTAACAGGCTATGGCGAGTGTGTCGCCTCGCGAAGTCCTGGCTACAACTATGAGACAACCGGCACGGCCTTACACATCCTCAAGGACTTTATTGCACCGTTGATTCTCGGAAGCGATATCCGTGATGCAAATAATTTTCAAGAACGAGTGGCAGGGATTCGCGGTCATCATCTTGCTAAGGCCGGTGTCGAGATGGCGTTGTGGGATTTGTTCGGCAGGCGCGATGGCAAATCGCTTAAGGAAATGTTTGGCGGCACGCGCGAAAAAGTCGATGTGGGAGTCTCGATCGGGATTCAGGAATCTGCTGCAGCGTTGGTTCGGACCGTCGCTGCTTATCTGGAGCAGGGCTATCGTCGCATCAAAATCAAGATCAAGCCAGGTCGCGAAGTGGACGAAACAGCCTCCGTCCGCGACGCCTATCCCGATTTACGTTTGCAGGTAGATGCTAACTCCGCTTATACATTGGAAAGTGCAAGCGTCCTCAAGGCAATCGATGATCTAAATCTGTTACTGATCGAGCAGCCGCTGTTCGAAGATGACATTTGGGATCATCGTAAATTACAGGCACAACTTAAAACAGCGATCTGCCTGGATGAAAGTATCATCACGCCACGCCATGCGCGGTATGCGCTCGAGATGGAAGCCTGCCGGATCATCAATATTAAACCGGCGCGGGCGGGTGGTTTGAGCCAGGGGATCGCGATCCATGATTATTGCTATGAGCGCAATGTTCCCGTCTGGTGTGGCGGCATGCTGGAAACAGGTGTAGGACGTGCCTCGAATCTTGCATTGGCCTCATTGCCGGGCTTCGTACTGCCCGGTGATATTTCTGCTTCGGACCGCTACTACGCTCGTGATATTACGAATGAGCGCTTCGTGTTGAATTCAGACAGCACGATTGATGTGCCAGAGAGGCCAGGGTTAGGAGTAACGCTTGACGAGTCGGCCTTGAAAAAATATACACTGTCAACGCTTACGCTCAAGGCAGAAGTATAATCAGGCGCTATGCCTAGAAAGCAACCTTCTCACAATTTACCATCTTTAATATTTATATTTATACTTTTTTTTTCCGCTTGTGCCCCTCAGGCAGCTGTCCACCCAACTGTACCAGGGTCATCTGTCATTAGCTCCTTTGTAGAGACCGCAACAGTTAAACCCGCGCCTGTTGAGATTTCCTCAAAACCAATCAAGATCAAGAATGCCGCCCCGAATCAGCGTGTCTATGCTCTAGTTGCTCCATTTCCAACGGTCACGGATGGCATAACCTCTCAAGAATTGGATCTTGCCTGGACAGAAGGCATTGAACCTGCCGAATTGGACGGTCATCCGCTCTTGATGGCAGAATCCACTTTGGAGGCGTTGAAGACTCTTTGGGGCGAGCCTGCTGGCGGGTTGGTGCGAACCGTGGCGGCGGACCGGTTGCTGGATACCGCGTGGTCCGAGCTGGGGTCATGGGCAATTGTCCCGTTTGAAGAACTGCAGCCGAAATGGAAAGTTTTGACCGTGGATGGTCAATCCCCAATCCGAAAAAACTTTGATATCACGAAATATCCGCTAGTCGTCAACGCGGAAACATCCAATTATGATCCGTCCAAATTGACAACGGTCATCATGACCGGCATCACGGCCCTGGTTCGTGCCACCGCCTATACGATGGAGCTAAAGAGCATTACCTATCCCGGCGAAAATGTTCGTGATCTCATGAGCGAAGCTGACATCGCCCACGTCGCGAATCATGTTCCGTTTTCCACTGGGTGTACTTTCCCCAAGCCGGATCAAGGTCGACTTGTATTTTGCAGCGATCCCAAATACATCGATTTGTTTACCGACATCGGTGTGGATCTCGTTGAACTTACCGGGCATCATTTTGAAGATTACGGTCCCAAGGCTACGCTCGAAACTCTTGAGATTTACAAAGCACATCATATTGTCTATTTCGGTGGCGGAGCCAATAAAGAAGATTCGACCCAGCCTGCGCTGTTTGAGAATCATGGCAATAAGATCGCTTTCATCGGCTGTAATCGGTTGGATACCGGTGGGCTGCCCACCGCAACCGATACCCGTCCCGGGGCTGCGCCGTGTGATTATCCGTATCTGGAACGCGAAATTAGCAAACTGCGGGCAGAAGGGTATGTCGTGATCGCCACCATGCACTGGAACCAAAGCTATGGCTATCAGCCTGCACCGCAGCAGGTCAAAGACGTTCGGTTCCTGGCCGATTCAGGTGCCTCTCTCGTGTTGGGAAGTCAGGCACATTATGCACAGACGATGGAATTCTACAACAACATCTTCATCCATTACGGGCAGGGCAATCTGTTTTTCGATCAGATGGGCGATCAAAGCTGGATGCCGAAAGGGATTCGCCGCGAGTTCCTGGACCGCTATGTGATCTACGGTGGGAAGCTGATCGGCATTGAATTGATCACCGCCATGCTCGAGGATTATTCGCGCCCGCGCCTGATGACCGACTTT
>DATHUN010000470.1:0-8276 GCA_035462205.1 Anaerolineales bacterium | reverse complement strand
TTGCTTTTGCGTCAAATATCAGGCTGGCTGAATGGATCAATATAAAAGCCGCAAAGTCAAGCCTTAAATTGGCATACGATATCCATAGAATTCATGATCTTCGTTATATCCGCCCTGGCCAGCGCCCAGGTGTCGAAAATCATGCACCAGCTCAATCGCACGGATCCACTTGACCATTTTGAAACCCAGCTGATTTTCGCAGCGAAGCCGTAGCGGAGCTCCATGGAGAAAACTGAGCGTTTCTCCATTCATTTCATAGGCGAGGATGGAAAGTCTATGGCGCATGTTTCGAATGGAGTGAACATCATAATAGATGCCCCCATCAGCCCCTTCGGCAAACGAGTAAAACACCACATAACGCGCCTCAGGTTTCGGCTTCACCATCCTAAGGATATCGCGCACGGGAACCCCGCCCCATTTGGCGACACCAGACCAGCCCTGGATACAGAAATGCTTGGTGATCTGTTCCTGTTTTGGCATCGCCTTGAGCTCGGCGTACGCGAACTCCTGTGGATTTTCAACCAGCCCGCCGATGGTTAACTTGTAATCCACGAACTCACCCTGCCTGAGCGTCTCGTATTCTTCAGAGGTTGGGAGTGTCCCGTTGACCCAGAAATACGGCGAAATATCCTTCTCAGTGTACTGAGTCTGCGGGTCCCAGTATTCAGCCCAGGATTGGATATAGCCGACCAGCGACTCGCCGACCCGCTGGATCAAGCGAGCATGCCTGATCGTAATGGGAGACGCCATCAGCCAGATGACGATCAATACAACCATCACCGGAATGTAAATCAGAAGCCCTGTCCAGGAATCGTTATTTACACCAGCGACCATGTAGTTCAGATTGTTGCGCAGCCCGGTGATGAAAACGAGAACGGTGTGTACGAAGATGAAGAAGAGAAACCAACTCAACACAGCAAAATGGATCGTCCGGGCGAACTGCCGATTCATGAACTTGGCAAAACCATCCAGCATGTTGGAGAACGCCGGGCACTGCATCACCCCGGTTACAAACGCCAGGGGAGCAGCGATGAATACCGTGATGAAATAAGTAAGCTGCTGCAAGCCGTTATAAAATGTCCATGTATGCTCAACCGGGAATTGCAACGACAGATACTGGAGTGCCGTCGAAAGTGCATTGGGGAAAACGGACCAGCTGGTTGGCACAACTCTTTGCCATTGATCCGTAGTGAACAGCAGAACGTAATAGATCAAGCCGTTGATGACCCACAACAGGTCAAATGTAAAATGCCACCAGCGCGCAAGCCCGACAGAGTGCCGGACCCCGGGGATGCCGAGCCAGCCTGGGATCGTCACCGAATCATCCTTCGAGGTCCAAAGACGGTCCTTTGGGACGTCGCGCTGGAAGCGAAACCACTCTGTACCAGGGGTAGAGTCCCGTCGAAAGTAGAGGCGCGGGTGATCAGCAAGGATTTGAATGCCGGCGCGGATGATAAACAGCATGAAGAACGAATTCAAAAAGTGCTGTGCCCGCAGCCAGAAAGGAAAACCTGTTGTGACGGGAGACGAGGAGGTATCCCCCGGGTAGCGGCGGATAAATTCCTCCACGGCGGGAAAAGTACGCAATTGTTGTGCCACCGCAATCGCGATAATCAGGAATGCAATCCCAATTGGGATAACCCATAATACACTTATCCATCGCTTGCCTATGCGCAATTGCGGCGCAATTCCAGCCTGAGGCGGCATCCACCTGTCCAACAGCAGCGAATCTGGCGCGTCAGTCAGATTGGCCTCGAGTGAGGATTCTAATGTTTGGGTTATTTGAGAATTCTTCATAAATGCTCCAATCTATAAAGTGCGGTGACTATTCACATCAGGCTGTAAATCTATCGTTTTCCGATATAATTCATGTGCAGTACCTACTGGAGACCACGATGTCAGATTCTTCCGCAATCACGAAAACTGAGTATGAGGTTCTTGCCGAATTTCGCTATACATTGCGTTTGTTTTTGAGCTTTAGTGAGAGTGCGGCGAAGGAAGTGGGCATCACTCCGCAGCAGCATCAAGCGTTGCTCACGATCCAAGGCTTTCCAGGGCGTGAAGAGGTCACCATCAGTGAACTATCCGAGCGGTTACAGATTAAACATCATAGTGCCGTTGGATTAATGAACCGTCTCGAAGCCGAAGGAATGATCACCCGTTCTCCCGGACGGAATGACCGTCGAAAAGTATTTATCTCGCTGACCAGACGTGGTATTTCCGTGCTACGCAAACTTTCTCATATTCATCGAGAGGAATTGCGGCGGCTCACGCCCCAGCTAAGGTTATTACTCAGGCAAATCGACAAGCTTTCCGAAGGCGCAAATTAACATGTAGTCTTAGACTCCTTAAACATCATCGTTCTTGGCGGTGTTTCCCATCATGCCCGAGAATGACGGGGATATGTGCGAGCTATCCTCGGTCGCCACATTTTCCCGCATGTAGATCACATGTCGAAAGCAATCGGGTATATGCTCGCATCCGGCTTACCATAGTGGACAAACTATATTCGAGGAGAAATCCCGGATATCGAAAGAGCATGTCATGACAGCGCTTTCTCAGACTGCAGCGCAGCCAGCAGGTCTTGTTCGAGGGTTATCAGCCCTTGCTCAGTATTAGAGCCAACGTGTATACGCCCCACTCGCCGTCCATGTTTTTGCAACGCCTGCAGATCACCCATAGCCTGGGCCTGCTTGAACGTACCAAAGGTATAAGGAGCACCAGGGATTGGTGCATCTTCCACATCCTCCGCGGTAAGTTGCAGAAACAGACCTGTGTTCGGACCGCCCTTATGGAACTGACCTGTAGAATGCAAGAAGCGGGGACCATATCCCGAAGTTGTTGGGATATGCATCCGGTCCTGCAACAGGACACGAATCTTCTGCAACAATTTATCATTCCTTGGATTTTCGGTTATATAAGCCATCAGAGCCAGGTAATCTCCCGGTCGGGCTTGAGACAGGAAGTGCTTGAGCACCTCTGATACCGTAGCGCCTTTTTCGTCGAAGTAAAGCTTCAACGGATCTTTGGTCAAGGATGGTTTTTCTTCTGACAATTTTCCCTGATCGCGTACCACTGCCAGCAGACGGTTCGTGTTGTCCTTGCTCTCCTGGACATTTGGCTGGTCGAAGGCGTTGATGCCGAGGATCGCACCTGCTGTCGCGGTAGCAATTTCCCAACGAAAGAACTCCTGTCCCAGATCCAGAAGATCCTCGAGATTGATGGTAATCACCGGTTGGCCTGCTTCGCGCAGTGCAGATACACCATGCTCCAATGGCTCCTCAACTGTGTCCTTCATCCTCATGTAAATGAAGACCCGATCCTCTCCGTACACGGTTGGTTCTCCCAAAGGTTCATCAGCCACCGGCAAGATTCCCGTGTCATCCTTCCCGGTGCTTTCTGCCAAAAGTTGTTCAAGCCACATGCCGAGAGATGAAATTTGCTTGGGAACAATGAAGGTCACCTTGTTTCGGTGATGGTTCCTAGCCAGTTCGCCTAATACTGCACCCAGGAGTAGTCCCGGATTTTCGTGTACGGGAACACAGGAGGTGCAAGCATGCACCATCCGTAGCGCCCGCTCCAAGAGTTCTCTAGCATCCATTCCCATCAGAACAGCCGGAACTAAGCCGAAGTAGGAAAGCGCGGAATAGCGTCCGCCGATGTCGGCAAAGTTCAAAAAGATTTTACGATAGCCTCGCTCCCGCGCCATCTTCACCAGCGGCGTGTCAGGGTCTGTGATGACGCAGAAATTCTCGCCCGCTCGATCACCTTTTATCTGCTTTACCTTTTCGTAGAAATAGTCGGCAAAGGCAAGTGGTTCGGCAGTAGTACCTGATTTGCTGGCGACAATGAATAGTGTGTCCGCAACAGGGAGCAGACGTTCCATATTCAAGATGGTGGCGGGGTCAGTGGAATCGAGAACGGACAGCGGCAGGGCTTCCGCGCTGGAGACAAACGTATGTTCGAACACAAGGGCCGTCAGGCTGCTGCCGCCCATGCCCATATGCAGCACATGGCGAAAACCAGCTTTTAGAATTTCCTGCTTAAAAGCATCCAGCTCCCCCCAGTTTGCTTCCATTTTTTCGGCGACATGGAGCCATCCGAGTGCATTGCGAATCTCCTCCTTGGGATCATTCTTCCAGAGGCTTGGATCTTTCCGCCATAAGCGATCGTTGAAATCCATTGATTCGAGCTTACTTACCCGCTCTTGAACCTCTTTCTGATACTTGCCTAAATCAAACGTTTGACGGTCAACAGATTCCTTGAAGGATGCGAGTCTTTTTTCCTCCAACGCGGCCATCAGTTTATCGAAAGCCTCACTGAATTTCGTTACCCCCTCATCCTCCAGTTGTCGGGTGAGTACATCCAAATCCAGCCTGACCTCGCGCAAGCCTTCTAAGACGCGTTGGGCCTGCCCGGGATCTTGTTCTAATCGTGAGTCTGGCTTCCCATGCTCACGAAAAGCGTTGATAGTTTCTATGGGAAGGGTATTGATCGTCTCAGGACCGATCAATGCTTCTACATATTTCACATCGCTGTACTCGGGATTTTTGGTGCTGGTGCTCGCCCACAGCAATCGCTGGGAATGAGCACCTTGCTTAGATAATTTTTGGAACCGCTCACTTCCAAAGATCTCGTGATAGATCTGGTATGCCACTTTTGCGCTAGCAATTGCGACCCGCCCGCGCAAATCCGCGGCGCGCTCACTGATTGGTGCACCCTGGATGCTGAGCCTCTCCAGCAATGGATCGACCAATACATCGATGCGGCTCAGGAAGAAACTCGCCACCGAAGCGATCCGGTCCAGAGGCTTGCCACTCGCTGCCAAGGTTTCCAGCCCGCTCAGATAGGCAGTCGCCACCTCCCGGTAACGCGGCAACCCGAACAGGAGCGTGATATTGACATTGATCCCCTCCCCGATCAGTTGCTGGATAGCAGGCAATCCCTCGCGGGTTGCCGGGACTTTGATGAAAAGATTGGGGCGGTTCACCGCGTTCCATAAACGGCGGGCTTCGACAATTGTGCCATTTGTATCATACGCCAGCTTGGGTGAGACCTCCAGACTCACAAACCCGTTCCCGCCTTCTAGGCGGTCATAAATCGGACGGAAGAGATCTGCTGCGCGCTGGATATCTTCGATGGTGAGTGTTTCGTATATTTCTTGAGCACTCTCGTCCTCCAAAGACAGAGCACGAATCGCATCATCATAGTCGTGACTACCCGCGATCGCTTTCTCAAAAATAGACGGATTCGAAGTCAGCCCGCTGGCTCCGTCCTGATCGATCAGCCCCTGGATTTCTCCGTTATCCAGAGCATTGCGCCGGAGATAATCAAGCCAGATGCTTTGACCAAAACTCTCTAAAATCAATAAAGGATTGCTATTCATCTCACTACTCCTCGCATTCCAAAGCGGCCACCTTTGCCAGACGCCGTTCAAAACGTTCGGCTTTCACGTGGTGGGCTGCCAAATAAATTTGAACGATCTCTAAGGCAAGTGCAAATCCGATCGCGCGTCCGCCCAGGCAAAGCAGGTTCATATCATCATCCTCCACACCCTGATGGGCAGAAAAACTCTCGTGGATCAGCGCCGAACGCACGCCAGGGACTTTGTTGGCAGTAAAGCTGGCTCCAACTCCGCTGCCGCAAACAGCAATGCCGCGCTTTACCTCTCCTTGTGCGACCGCCCTGGCAAGCGGGATGACAAAGTCCGGATAATCATCCCCGGGATTCAAGCTGTAAGCACCGAAATCTTTTACGCTATGCCCGGAATTTTGCAGTGCCTTCAGAATTGGTTCCCTTAAAACAAAGCCGCCGTGATCGGTTGCAAATCCAACTTTCATGGTTGCCTCTTTCCGAAACTATCTGACGTTCTCTGTTTGCTTTACTACTTCAAGAGCTTTTTGAACAACATGGTCGACATTAAAACCGTACTCACGCATGACCGTCTCGCCCGGAGCAGATGAGCCAAAGCGATCTACCCCGATCGTAGCGATGCCCGGACCAACATATGGCCGCCAGCCTAACGAAAACCCGGCTTCAACTGCCAGCATGGGGATATGCGGAGGCAGTACGTCATCTTTATATTCTTCAGGTTGTCTGTCAAATAAATTCCAGCAGGGCAAGCTCACCACGCGTGCGTGCACGCCTTGCGTCTCCAGTTGCTCACGCGCGCCGAGTGCCAATTGCACCTCGGAACCTGTGGCAATCAACGTGATATCGGGGTGCACATTCCCGGTTGCATGTTCGAGCACGTACCCACCGGAACGGACACCCAGTGGAATCTGCGGATATTTCTGCAAATCGAGGACGGGTATCTTCTGGCGGGTCAACGCTAAGGCGACCGGTCCACCTGTGTGTTCAATGGCGACGCGCCAGGCTGCGGCAGTTTCATTGGCATCCGCTGGGCGGATAACAAGCATGTTCGGGATGGAACGCAATCCCAATAATTGTTCAACGGGTTGGTGCGTGGGACCATCTTCGCCGAGTGCGATACTGTCGTGTGTAAAGACATAGATCACATGCAGCCCTGCCAGGGCAGCCAGGCGCATCGGCGGACGCATGTAATCAGAGAAGATCAGGAACGTTGCTCCAAAGGGAATTGTGGCTCCATGCGTCGCTATTCCGTTCAGGATCGCCCCCATCGCATGTTCGCGAACGCCAAAATGAAGATTGTTCCCCGCGTACTTCCAGCCGCCTCCCACAGAACCCTGAAGATCATTCGCTTTTTCATCAGGGCTTTCGAAGTCACCTTCACCCTCCAGGGCAGTATGCGTGGATGGATCTAGGTCTGCCGAACCGCCGAGGAAAGTTGGCAATTTAGGTGCGATTGCATTCATCACTTTTCCAGAAGCCACACGGGTGGCAATGCCTTTTGGATCGGGTGAGAATTCCGGAATATCCGCATCCCACCCTTCCGGTAGTTCAGCTAACATGGCTTGATGCAATTCCTGCGCCAATTCTGGGTAAGTTTCTTCGTACGCGGAGAACCGTTGCTGCCATTCGGTCTCTGCCAGTTTGCCTTTTTCGACCGCCTCCCGGAAATGAGCCAGAGCGGCATCAGGAATATAGAATGCAGGTTCGAGTGGCCAGCCAAGATTTTCTTTCGTTTTCTTCACCTCTTCCTCACCCAAAGGTTCGCCATGCGCTTTGAAACTATCTTGCTTATCCGGTGAGCCGTAGCCAAGATGCGTATTCACGAGAATAAGAGAGGGCTTCTCTTTATTTCTTTGCGCCCTCTTGATCGCACGCTCGATTGCTTTCAGATCGTTCCCATCTTCAATGGATTGCGTGTGCCAACCATAAGCATCGAAGCGTTTTTTTACATCTTCGGTAAAGGTAAGGTCGGTGGCTGCCGATAACGTAACATGGTTGTTATCATATAGATAAATGAGTTTACCAAGCTGCAAATGGCCTGCCAGAGAGGCGGCCTCAGCCGACACTCCCTCCATCAAATCTCCATCGCTGACTAAGCCATACGTAAAGTGATTGATGATCTCATGCCCGGGCCGGTTATAGCGGGCGGAGAAAAATGCTTCTGCCATTGCGATGCCCACACCATTCCCAAATCCCTGACCGAGTGGTCCCGTCGTCACCTCGACGCCAGGCGTTAGTTCTGCTTCAGGATGCCCCGGAGTGATGCTGTCCCACTGGCGAAACTGCTTGATCTGGTCGAGAGAAACATCATAGCCGGTAAGATACAGGAGACTGTACAACAGCATCGATCCATGCCCGGCTGACAGGATAAAGCGATCACGATCGAACCATTTGGGATTCTGAGGGTTATGTTTCAGGAAACGCGCCCACAAGACATACGCAAACGCCGCGGCACCCATCGGCAGACCAGGATGTCCGCTGTTGGCTTTCTGCACCGCATCGATCGATAAAAAACGGATGGTATTAATGGACAACCTGTCCAGGTCAACTTCTGATAATTTCGAGCTATCTTTGCTCATACTTTCTCTCCATACTCACCACTAATTCTCGTTCTATTTTCAGCAAGCGCGCATTGATGTCTGCTATCTCCGGGTTCGCGCTCCTATGCGCTCCATACTGCATACAACCTGCTGGATTGTCATCGAAGCCGTAAATGTCTCTGTAAAATACGCTGTGATGGGACTGAGTCCATTGGCCAGCAAGGCTGGGTAGTCTGACCATTACTGCATTTCCCCTCTGTACATGCGGATCACTTGATCCAGGAGGCTCAAAGCCGCCGTCTGGTCGCGTTGGAACGAGTTGCGGCCAATGATCGAACCGAACCCACCGCCGGCGCGGATGGC
>DATHUN010000469.1:0-3367 GCA_035462205.1 Anaerolineales bacterium | reverse complement strand
GACGTTCGCACTGTCACGCAGGGTGCACTGCGGATTTGGTACATCACCCTCGTCATCCTGCTCTTGCTGGGAGTCTGGGCGTGGTTCGGCGGCTGGTGGGACTGGTATCGCCTCGGCTTGATGCGCGGCGGCTGGCTGATGGTGGGGCTCGCCGTCACGATTGGCTTAATTGTCGTTGTGGGTATCGCGGTCAATCCGGATGTCTTTGATACCTTTTTTACCGGTTTTCACAGGTTGTTTTTTACAGGCGACTCGTGGCTGTTCCTATTCTCGGATACATTGATTCGACTATTCCCTGTCCGCTTCTGGGAGGATGCTTTCCTCTGGGCGGCCGTGATTGCGCTGGGTGGTGGACTGGCTCTGGCTTTGGGGCTTAAGCCAAAAATATGATGATGTATAATCCCAAGTGAGGAGAATCGGAGCATGCCAGAAACATTGTCGCTGGAGAACAAAGTTGCCATCGTCACCGGTGGATCGCGCGGCATTGGTCGTGCGGTCGCTCTAGAACTTGCCGCGCGCGGCGCGGCGGTCGTGGTTAACTACAACAAATCGCCGGAGGCGGCCGAGGAAGTTGTAAAAACCATCGAAGGAGTGAACGGGAAAGCGGCTGCCTTTCAAGCGGATGTGAGCGATATTAAGCAGGCGGAAGCCCTCGTCAAATTTGCAGTCGAGAAATTTGGGGATTTGAGTATTCTGGTCAATAATGCCGGTATCACCAAGGACATGGTCATCATGATGATGTCCGAGTCGGACTGGGATGCGGTCATCACCACCAACTTAAAATCCACGTTCAATTGCTCCAAGGCGGCAGTCAAGCACATGATGCGCAAACGCTACGGGCGCATTATCAATATGTCCTCGGTCGCCGGGCAGATGGGCAATCCCGGTCAGACGAATTACTCCGCCTCCAAAGGCGGGCAGATCGCTTTCACGAAATCGCTGGCACGGGAAGTGGCAGCTCGCAACATCACGGTCAATGCGATTGCGCCCGGCTTTGTCGATACTGAAATCCTTGATGCGATGCCTCCCGAAACTTTGGCAGCGGCATTGAAGCTTGTCCCTCTGGGGCGAAAAGCAAAACCCGAGGAGGTCGCATATGCGGTTGCCTTTCTCGCCTCCGACCAGGCTGCGTTTATCACCGGTCAAGTCCTCGGCGTGGATGGCGGCATGGCGATGATGTAGACCTCACCCCTGCCTCCTTTCGAAGGAGAGGGAAAAGGAGAAACAATGACCTACACACAATCACAAGGAAAGACCACCGTTGCCCCGGATGTGCTCGTCACGATCGCCCGTCTGTCTGCCCTCAGCGTGCCGGGTGTCAGCCGTATGGCAAATGTGACCGGCGGCGTGAATAAGCTTTTTAGGCGCGGTATCCATGACGGGGTGCGACTGGATGTCAAGGACAACACGGTCTACGCAAACCTGTATCTCATCCTGAGGGATAATGTTAACATCCGCGAGGTGGGTCGCAATGTCCAAGGACAGGTGGCACGTGCTTTACAGGAAATGGTCGGCATGGATATCGGTGAGATTGAGATCCATATTGAAGATATAGATTACGAGGATCAAGAGGCCTAGTCTGCATGAAGCCCCGCACCAGGGCGCGCGCCCTCGCCCTGCAAGTACTTTATGAAGTTGATATTGCAAACCATCCACCCGGTGAGATTTACAAGCTCCGGCTGGATGAATCTCCATTGTCCGACGATCTTGCCGAGTTTGCCCGGCAGATCATTTTTGGTGTGCTCCCCCTCACAAATACACTCGATCATCTCATTGCCAACTACGCGCCCGAATGGCCCCTCGATCAGATCGCGGCGATCGACCGCAACATTCTGCGCATGGCATTGTGGGAATTTGCCGTTTATGGCGAAACGCCTCTCAAGGTTGCCATCAACGAGGCAGTGGAACTGGCAAAGCTTTATGGTTCTGACTCGGCGCCGCGTTTTATCAACGGTGTGCTGGGCGCCCTGGCAGACCACCAGGCCGAAATTCACCAGGCAATTCATAGGTCATAACTGATGGAATTTCTTGGCATCGGACCTTCTGAACTTGTCTTTATCGTGATCATCGCCATTATCATCCTGGGGCCCAAGGATATGCAGAAGGCCGGCAAAACGGTGGGACGCTGGTTGAATCACTTTGTTCGTTCGGATGGGTGGAAGGCTCTACAGCGTGCTTCGCGCGAGATCCGCAATCTGCCCACAACGTTGATGCGCGAAGCAAATATGGATGAGTTTCAAGCATTGGGAAACGATCTGCGCCAGACTATCGACCCGCGTCCGCTTCCAGCCGTTTCTCCCGCCAGCCGACGTGTGCCTCCGTTAAATCCGCCAGAGATAACACCTCCGCCGGCTACTGATAACGCAGATGCTCCGGTCGCTGATGAGCCAGAACAACCATGAAAAATTTCTTCAACGCACTCTGGCGAATCGTTCGCTTTCCATTTTGGTTGATTTTCACTGTTCTTGTATTCCCCTTCCGGCTGATTGGAAGGGGTATTCGCTTCATCAATACAGATACTGAAGACCGGCCCATCCTCGACACCTTCACCTCCCTGGCCACTGAAGAGCAGGCACGTGCTAGCTTCTGGGACCACGTGGAGGCACTTCGTGGGCATTTACTGCGCATGGTGATCGGGCTGGCAATTGGTGTGGGAATTTCCTTTTATTTCACCAAGCCTTTGATGGAATACATTGCCAAGCCAATCGGTGGTTTGTCCAAGCTGATCGCGATCCAGCCTACAGAAGAGATCGGTGTCTTCATGCGCGTTGCGCTGACGAGCGGGATCGCCATCACGCTTCCCTATCTTGCCTTCGAAATTTGGCTTTTCGCCGCGCCTGGCTTGACCTCGCGTGAAAAAAAGAATACCTTGGTGGGAATCCCGATTGCTACAGTTCTGTTCCTAGCTGGCATGGCATTCACGTTTTATGTGCTCTTGCCTTCTGCTTTACCGTTCCTCGGAAACTTTACGGCAATTACCCAAAACTGGAGGGCCGGCGACTATTTTGGATTCGTCACCGGGTTGATGATCTGGATTGGCATCTTCTTTGAATTCCCCCTTGTAATTTATTTGCTCACATCCATCGGACTGGTGCAACCGTCTCTGCTCGCCAAACAGTGGCGGATCGCCATCGTCGTCATTTCGATTATTGCCGCAGCAGTCACACCGACCGTGGACCCGGTCAACATGGCGCTGGTCATGCTGCCGATGTCATTGCTCTATTTTGTCAGCATTGGGCTGAGCTACATCGCCTACGCCGGGCGACGCAAAAACCTTGCAGCCAGCGAGGAATCGGTTTAACAGGATCCATGCACGGCCGGGAAGGAATGAAAGCATTGAGGAGAGATATGAGTTCACGTCCTGTTT